>CAKSAI010000001.1 GCA_934434905.1 uncultured Lachnospiraceae bacterium
GTGTCTGATTTTTTCTCAATTACTTCCTTCAAATTGTGCAATTAACGCCTTTATCGTCGCCTGATAAGAAATAGACATTTTATAAATTAATTGTTCTTGTTTTCCCTGCATTCCCTTTTGCATCCATCGAAGAATATTTCCGATCATTGAATTACTATAAAAATCAATAATAAACTTAATATCTTCCTGTGAAAGATTTTTTTCTTCCACTTCTTTCAGTACATATCTCTCCACGAAATTCTCCGTAATACCATATAAATATTTCAAAATCAAATCCCTGTTTTTAGAGTTATAAAGATGATATACTGCTTTCTTATATTCAAGAACCAGATGATACTTTTTCAAAAGGTCCTCATAAAAAGAATTATTTACCTGCTTTTCTTTTAAGGATTTCTCCATTTCAGTCCTAAGCAGTTCCTCAAGCACCTGATAAATATCACCGTAATAATAGTAGAAGGTATTTCTGTTGATTTCACACATTTCACAGATATCCTTTACCGTGATTTTATCAATTGATTTTTCCTGCAATAGATTAAGCAGACTATACATAATTGCCTGTCGGGTAAATTTAGCCATAATGATACCTCTCTCTATCAAACAGAATTGGCGAGCTTTTTCATACATATCTTATCTACAACCTCACCATCGGGATCTCCAGCTCTTCCAGCCTGCAGCAGCAATCAGCCACACGCTCCGGCAGATAATCCTCCAGGCGGTGTCCGTCGAAGCCCACGCTGAGCTGCACACCGCTTTTTCGCACGATATCCTGTAATGCTTCATCTTCCAGAAATTCCTTCACATAAGCATGTTCACGGTAATTGTGGATCGAATCATAATTCACATTCAATTCCCAGAAAATGCCCTGCTCGGCCATGCGTGAGAAAAACTCCGACAGGTCATAGCCCATCTTCCGGGCATATGCCGGCAGATCGGTATGAGCGATTCCGCACCTTGGGCAATTTAAAGATTTCGCATATGCGAACAAGTCTGAAACTATCGTATTTCCGTCTGAAATATGCTCAATCAGACAATAATCAAACCCGGCCAGCGAAACCTCAGAAGGCAGCAGCAGATATGGGTAATTCTGCGTTGCCACTTCGATTCCCGCCAATACCCGGATCTGATCCTTGTATTTATCGGCAAGCAGCCTTATATAGTCGCAGTAAGATCTTAAAGCGCGCTGATAGTCGACGATCCGCGCCTGCTCGTCTCGAAAGAAAGTACCGTCCCGATGGAACGCCACTCCATAATTATGATCCGTAATCCCCAGCAGCTCTATTCCGCCTTCAATCGCTGTACGGATGACTTCCTCCGGTTCATCTTTTCCACAAAAAGAATAGTAAGTATGTGAATGCAGGCGGCCTTCATCGCAATCCTTAAGCTCCCCTTCGAATCCGTCTGCCGTATACAGACACATGAATTCAATGGGATAATCGTCACAGACAAAGGTCACGATCCCACGGAAGCGCCAGGAAGTCAAGGTCAGTCCGGTCTCCTCCTTCACCTCCCGCAGCAGGCAGTCCTCCGGGCTCTCGCTCCCCTCGAAGTGGCCGCCAACGCCGATCCACTTATCTTTATTGACATCATTCTTCTTACTGATGCGGTGCAGCATCAGATATTTTCCATCCTTTTCAATATAGCACAGGGTTGTCATCGGTGAACGTTCCATTGCGATTCCTCCTATATGCTATATGATAGCACCACACCCCCCTGCACCGCAAGTAAAAATTCCCATATTGCAATGGTATATGTAACAGTTCAGCCCACGCCCATTTCGTTGGCTATGGCTGAACTGTTACTCCTAAGCTTCAGCGCCCCCGCTGCCACGAATCTCCCGCTCTTCCGGTCGTAGAGCAGGATATCTCTTCCCTTGAAGTCGATATGAGCCTTCTCTCCAATCTGGTAGGTGCTCATGCCGAACACGACGCCAGTCAGCAGGTACTTGCCGATTCGAAGCTTCACCGTGGACTCCATACCGGTTGGCATGGAACCGTAGATGTCGGCCTCCAGACCACTTCCGCCGACACTATCGCTCCCGTCATCAGCGTTCCTCACATCAGCATCGCTCCCGCCGTCGCCCCGGTTCCGGACGGATTTTTCAAGTGCCAGAAATTCCGGGCGGATTCCCAGGACGAAGTCGCCGTCCGTGATCGTCGGCTCTTCCTGGATCCCGTAATCCTCCTCGTCCACCCGGGCGATGTGATACCGGAAGGTCTCGTCTTTATTTCCCTTCTCCACTGCCTTCTTGTCTGTCAGCAGCGCGTGACGATGGGCTTCCTGTTCCATCTCCAGATGGTTGCGCTCCTCGAGCCACCCTGCCAGGTTTAACGATGTTTCCGGGTAAAATACCGCTGTCACATCATCCAGCATGTACAGACGAATGGAGCCGTCCACCTCCTGCGTCCCTCTTGCTTCCACGAAGTTGATGGATGGATTTCCTACGAAATCCGCCACAAACAGATTGCCCGGACGGTTATAGACCGTAAGCGGTGCCTCGTACTGCTGCAGCACTCCGTTGTTGACAAGGCAGATCTTGGTAGCCAGGGTCATGGCTTCCATCTGGTCATGCGTCACATAAACGAAGGTACTTCCCGTCTCCACGTGGAGACGCTGCAGTTCGTAGCGCATCTCCAGACGCAGCTTGGCATCCAGGTTGGAGAGCGGTTCATCCATGAACAGCACCTCCGGCTCCGGTGCCAGGGTTCTGGCAATGGCAACACGCTGTTGCTGTCCACCGGACAGCTCTGCCGGATAGCGATCCATGAACATGCCGATCTTCACGATACGCGCCACCCGCCGGACAGCCTGATCGACCTCCTCCTTCGCCAGCTTCCGGACCGATGTCTCCACCTTTCCATCCTTCATCACCGCGAAGTCCTGGTTCAATTCCTTCCCCTTCTCCCGGTAAGAGCTTCGAATCGCCTCAAGCCTCGTCTGCAGCTCCAGGCTCAGACGCTCTGCTTCAACCTTAGGTTCTGCCGCTTCATGGAGACGATATTCCAGGAGTCGCTTGGCCGTATCCATGGAGAGCGTGTAGCTGTCGATAAATTTCAGCTTTGCTCTGGTGGTGTCCAGCTTTCCCTTCTTATCCACGCACTCCCTGGTCATCTCCACGATCTTCCTGTGGTGCTTCAGGGCATGGATCAGATCCGCCGCCGTTTTTGCCTCAAAATCATAGATCGGCAGCTCCTCCTTGATATTGTTAAGCCCAAAAGCAATATTCTGATATACAGTCATGTTTGGCCACAGCGCATAGTTCTGGAACAGGAATCCCACCTTCCGCTTGTTTGCCGGGACGTTGATCCCCGCCTCACTGTCGAAGACCACCCGGTCGCCGATGGTGATCCGCCCGCTGGTGGGTGTCTCCAATCCCGCGATCATCCGAAGGATCGTGGTCTTTCCGCAGCCCGAAGGCCCCAGCAGAGTGACGAAGGAATTATCTGCAATATCAAGGCTCAGATTGTCCACCGCATAAAACTTCCCCCAACGCTTTGTTACATTTCTTAATTTGATCTCAGGCATAAAACACACCTATCCTTTCTCTTAACCCCTCGTTTCCATCTCCCTTGTCCCGAAGGGTGTTTCCTCGTTCTTGTCAACTCCCGATTCCCTCATCCAGGCTTGCGCCGGTCAGCTTATTAACCACCGTATTGCAGATCAGGATCGTCAGGATCAGTATCAGATTGATGGCACTGGAAAAAGCATACAGCCCCATCTCGTCAAAGTAATCCAGCGTTGTCGCCAGGATAAAGCCCTGGGTGCACAGCAGCAGGAACAGTGACAGTTCCCGCAGACATGTCATAAAGGGCAGCATATAGCCGCTGATGATGGCAGACTTCTGGATGGGAATGATGATCCGAAACATTCGCTTAAACCAGGGCAGATCTTGGATAATGGCTGCTTCCTCGATCTCGCCGCTTAATTGGAGCATGGAATTTAAGGCGCTCCGGCTGGCAAACGGAATGTATTTCACCGTACCTACAATAATCAGAAGCGCATATGTATTGAACAGATTGATCCGCTCGTTGGAGAACAGGATGAAAAACGCAGCACCCACGGCGATGGAGGGCATCAGATAGGGCAAAAACGCCATGCTGTTTACATAATTCGCCCATCGGCTTCTCCGGTTCTTGGACACCGCATAGCCGATCAGCGTCCCGATGGTTCCCGCAATCAGTGCACAGCAGGCAGACACTAAAATCGTTCCTCCATATGCGTGCCAGATGGTGGAATTAAACAGGATTCCCTGCTGGCCGTACATACCGCTCTCCGTAATGTTCTCCCGGGTCACCCACCACTTGGTGGTGAGATTGCTCAGATCCTTGGTGTAGAGGAAGCTGTAATCTCCCGGATTGGGCAGAAATGTCTCCAATGCAAAGGAGAGAATTGGGAAGATACTGGTAAAGAAAGTCAGCACCACCATCACCACTGCGATCACCGTCCGCCCGATTTTTCCCAGGTTGAGCTTCGACAACTGCCCGGATTTCCCGGTCACAGTGGTATAATTCTTCCGGCTCTTTAAGCTCCACTGGTTCACCGCCAGGATCGCCACCCCGAAGACCATCATGAGAATCGCCAGGATACTGGCCTCTCCGGTGTACTTGGAGTTCATGGAGATGTACTTGGTGGACAGGGTGGTAAGTCCCAGATAATGTGGCACCGGATAGCTTCCCATGGCACTTCCGAATACCAGCAGGATCGTGGAAAGGATCGCCGGCTTGATCATAGGCAGCGTCACCCGAAACATGGTCTTATACCGGGGCGTATCCAGAATGGTGGCCGCCTCCTCCAGATTGGCATCCATGTTTCGGAAGATCCCGCCGATCAGTATGTATGCAAAAGGCGCGTAATGCAGTCCCAGCACAATGGCACTTGGGATTAACCCCTGACACAGCCACTTGGGCGCATAGAAGCCAAACAGAGAAGCCAGCAGTCCATCCGCAGTTCCCGTCACACGGTTGCTGTTAAAGAGATTCTGCCACACCACAGCCAGCGTCCACTGGGGCATGATGTAGGGGAAGATGAAGATGGAGCTTAAATATTTCTTAAATCTAAGATTCGTTCTTGTCACCAGAAAAGCAAATATCCCGCCATACAGGATGGAGATTACGCAGGCCAGCACCGACAGCAACAGCGTATTTCCCATGGGCTTCCACAGGTTGGAAGCTGCCTGCCTGCTGGTGAACAGATCCAGATAGTTGGCCGCGGAATATCCCTCCGACTTTCCGGAGAGGTGCGCGTCCACCGTCCCCGGATGGATGGCAAAGGTGTCCTTCACGATTGCCACCACCGGCGCCACCGTGGTGAATGTCAGCACGATCCCAAACAACAGGAGAATGACATTCTGAGGCTTTGAGAAAAAGGTTCTGATCTTATTTGCAATGATAGCTTTTCTGTTCGATGTTACCGTATCCGATTTCACCACAGTCTACCAGCTCCTTTCCTTCCTACTGAGCTCCGCCCTCGCTATAGCGATTCAGCATCTCAATCCAGTTCCCCACCGTAAAATCAACGGATGCGCAGTAATCCGGGTCTTCCACTACCAGTTGTCCGTCACCGGTCCACCAGTCGAAGCCACGATCATTCTTGGCCTCGTACACAAGCTGACCGTTCTCATCGTAACCGCCCTTGCTGTGCTGATATTCCTCCTCAGTAGCTTTTGCCACCTCAGGATTCGAGGAGTAACCGCCCATATCCTTGCCCCATGCAGAGAATCCCTCCTGGGTGCAGGTCAGGTATGCATTGAAGGCACATGCCGTCCATGGCAATGGGCTGTTGTCCGTGATAAACAGATAATGACAGTAGCCAAATCCGCCAATCCCCTGATACCCATCCTGATAGGCAGCTACCTTGATATTGTTCACGGACACCCCGGCCGATTCCTCCACGGAACGAAGCTTGGAATAGACCAGCAGACCGCTCTGATCGGTTGCGGAGGCAGATACCAGCGTATTGCAGATGGGACCGTCGTCTGTCTGTCCGTTGTAGCTTTCCACCCAGAGCTTGATCCATGCCAGCGCATACTTTCCGTTTTCGCCAAGACTCAGATCCTTGGCCTCCTTCTCCATAGCCTCGATGGTCGGTGCGAAATATGCCTGTTCCTTCGCATCCAGTGCCTCATAGGCATCCTTTAACCGCTTCGCATTGGTATCCTCTGTCAGCATGTAGAGGAAGTTCTTCCCCACGATCTCGGAGTCGATGTCCATAAACAGTGCATGCACGCCCTCTGCCACGAAGTCCCAGCAGTTGTCGTAGGAAGCCGTCCCGGTGCTGTTGTAGATAAACACCTTATTCAAGGTCTGCAAGGGCAGATATCCCTCGTACTTCTCCGGTGTGGTTCCGTTTGCCTCGGCCCATTCCTTTGGGATAAAAGTATCCAGAATTCCGGTCTTCACCATCTTGGACTGAATCTGGTTGCCGTCCTGGATCAGTGTCATGGCAAAGGTTCCCTGGGATTTCAGCGAATCTGCAGACAGTTGCTCAAAGATCTTGTTATTCTTGGGCTGCTGCCACTCATACTCCATGGAGTATGACGAATCGATGCTCTTCAGATACTCGATAAACAGCGGCAGTGCCGTCTTTCCCCGGCTGGAATTTCCCACGCCGTAGAAGGTCTTCCCGTTGGATTCCTCGATAGCCTTCTTCGCCAACTCCTCTAAGGACATGGTTTCCGCTTCTTTAATGATCTTCTCCACCTTCGAAAGCTCTTTCTCGCCACCTCCGGTTCCGGTTGCGGTACCTCCAAAGCTACAGCCCGCCAACATTCCTGTACAAAGCATGCCGGTAAGCAGCAAAGACAGTATTCTCTTCTTCATAAAACATTCCTCCTTGTTCTGGAAAGCAGATGCATACACCTGCCACTTTTGGATAGTTCCATTACATTTTTTGCCGCTTTATGGTCCTTGTTCGAGCACTCTCAATATGATCTTAACGGGATTTCACCCTAAAATCAATAATTTGGGAAGTTCCTTGGCAAAATAGTAACATCTTCCGGCAACGTTCTCTCTTGACCTATATGCACGATGCTGTTATGATATCCCCAGAAAGGAGCTTTGCACATGTCCGACTACGAAACCCACACCCACGAATTTCCCCCAATCTACGATAAGAAGTCCCGCATCCTCATCCTTGGCACTTTTCCCTCCGTCAAGTCGCGGGAACAGCAATTCTACTATGGACACCCACAGAACCGCTTCTGGAAGGTCCTGGCTGCCCTGACGAATTCCCCTGTCCCCTGTGCCATCCCGGAGAAGAAGGCTCTGCTGCTTAAGAACCTCATCGCAGTCTGGGACGTGATCCAGAGCTGCGAGATCATCGGTTCCTCCGACACCTCCATCCGTAATGTGGTTCCTGCGGATATCCCACATATCCTGAACTGCAGTGCCATACATTCCATTTACGGGAACGGCATAAAGGCATGCCAGCTCTACGACAAATACATCTTGTCTCGAACCGGCATGCCTATTCATCCGCTTCCTTCCACCAGCCCCGCCAACGCAGCCTTCTCACTGGAAAGACTGATTCAGAGCTGGTCCTGTATAAAGCAATAGAATAGAAAACACGCTTTGCGAACCTTCTGTCACCATAATAAAACCCCTGACCGTCAGGAACATGTCCTGTTAGCCAGGGGAATACTTCTCTATAACACTCTGCGTATCGCAAGGATCGTTCGGTAGGTAGCCGGACTGATCTTAATGCCGCCAACTGGGTATGGCTGCTTATTACTGGCATGTACAATCTTCCCATTTCCCATATAAATCGCTACATGACCATCGTAGAAGATCAGATCTCCCGGCTGCGCATTGTTGTAGCTGACAGCCTTTCCGCAAGTTCTCTGCTCCCAGGAAACTCTTGGAAGTTTGATTCCGAAGTGACCGTATACATATTGTGTAAATCCGCTGCAGTCAACACCGGTATTGATATTGGTTCCACCCCAGACATAAGGTCTGCCGATGAACTGACAGGCAAATTCCACAAGCTCCTTTCCATTAACATTCGTTGTGAAGTCCGGATTGCTACCGCCTCCTCCGGTATTGCCGGAACTGTTATTCTTCTCCGCTTCTTCCCGGCGCTTTCGTTCTTCCTCCTCCTTACGGATAATCTCATTCTGCTTGGCAATCGTCTTCTGCATCTCCGCCGCCAGCTTCTTCACATCCGCCAGCTTGGTATCGAAATCACTCATCTGCTTTTGCTTCTTGGCAATCAATGCTTCATAGCGCTGCTGCTGCTCCTGATAATTGGCCTGCAGATCCTCCAGTTCGGCAATCTCACTCTCAACCCCTATCTTCAGTTCCTCAACCTGCTGTTTGGTATTCTGATACTCGATCAGCATCTGCCGATCGTAATCATACACCTCGTTGACATATTCCACCCGGTTCAGAAGATCCGCCATACTCCTGGATTCCAGGATAGAGGTGAGGTAAGCCGTGTCGCCCTGCTCGTACATAAAGCGAATGCGCTTCTTCATAGCCTCATACTGCGCCGCCTCATCCTCCTGTGCCTGCGCCAGATCTGACTGCACCTGTGTCAGCCTCTCCTCCGCCGATACAATATCGCTTTCAACAACGCCAAGTCCCACAAGGATGTCTCCCAGTTCTGAATCCAACGCATTAATCTCAGACTGCAGACTCTCCTGCTGCTTCTCAATCTTCTCTCGCTCTTTGTTGGCGGAATTCAAACTCTGCTGTGCCTCGTTCTTCTTATTCGTAGCATTCTGCACTTTGCTGGCGAGTACCGGCTGGATCTGTGTCATTCCCATGACCAGCGCCAAACCAAAAGCCAGCTTCGCAAGCTGTCTCCGCCTCCGATTCCTGTTCTTATTCCTGTTATGACTGTCTTCCCCGACCGTGTTCCCTTGAAGCCTCGCTATGTACCTCATATGACCTTCCTTTCGATTCGTACCCTTATATACCGTAACGTCAAAAGCCTGAAACATATTTCAAATTTATGAACTACATTAAGTATAACATCTGTGATTCCCCTTGACAACCGCTAATTTTTTAAATTTTTTGTAAATTAATTGTAATACTGGAATCGAAAGGAACCCCTATGCGGGCTGTACCTTCCCTTCACCCCCACGAGCGAACCTTCCGATCCGTGCAGAGGGAGGCTTACCCCCCTGCACTCACCCTACCGTCTTAATGATCAGTATCTTCTCCCCGCCCTTCATCACATCCTCCGTCAGGTGATTGGTCTCCTGAATGCCTGCGATGGTGGTATAGTTCTCCTTGGCGATATCCCACAGCCGATCCCCGGATCTGGCGATATATCCCACGATTCCCGGACGCTCCTGCAGAGCCTCCAGATCAAGCGGCTCTTCCCGGACGCTGACGATACGCCGGAGTGGGTTGCGTTCGAAGACAATACTGTTTAAGGCGACGACTGCCTTGATCTCCACCTGACTTGCATCCAGCATAATGGTAGTCAACTGCTCCAGACAGGCCTCCAACTGATATCTGGACTCCGGCGTGATCCCCGGAACCTCGATAAGATACTGGAATGGTATCACATCCTTCAGCGAGGCCAGCGGATTTCTGTCATCAGCAGTCACATAGAGGATCTGCACACTCAGCGTGCCGCTTACCGCAAGACCGTCCTCCGTCGGCTCCACATGATCCACAGAGACACTGCCCTCACTGGCACACAACTGCAGAATCCCCTCCTGATTCTCCCCGATGGATATCCGGTCCGACACACGGCACTTGGAAGCATTTTTGATTAAAAGTTGTTCAAACACGGCAGATTCATACTCCGGCAAAAGCCTGCAGTTCACTGCATACACATCCTCCAGAAACGAAACCTGTTCTTCCTGATACACACGGATATCCAGCTCCAGCACCAGCTCCAGGTGGAGCATGCGTTCCTCTCCGTCATAATCCGGCCTGGGTTCCAGCTCCATGGCTGCAATGTCATACGTGATATCAAGCGTCATATCCTCATTGCTGCCGCTGCACGGAAGTGTCCCTGAGAACGGCAGGGCGGACTCCTGCCACTGCAGTCGTTCTTCCTCCTCCTCACCCAGATAGAGAACGAAGACCAATGCTTCCCCCTTGATGAGTATTCCGTCTTCCACAAGCCGTGTCTCTACTCCCCGGAGCTGCACACTCTTCCACAGCACCTCCCGGATGTTGGGCTTATTGGAGGGCAGCATGATCTCCTCCTTAAAACGGAAGGTGTCTTTTTTCGCGAAAAAAAGCTGCAGCATCGCCCTGGTACACTCCAACACCTGTACATCCGCCGTGTTCTCCCGCACGGACGCTGCCTCCTCATCGTAGATCTCGTTCACCACAGCCGTAAGCATAACCAAAGCCTTGACACTGAGCTTCCTGGAGTTGATGAGCCCTACGGACAGATCCTCGATCTGCCAGCGGACCCTGGCGGTATCGTACTCGGTAAGCCCGTCCATGGCAAGGCTCTCCTGGAAGGGAATCTCCCCGCTCAGAGAGCTGACCCGCCGTTCTTCCCCGTCACTCCGATACAGAAGCTGGAAGCGCAGCACGCCGGCCAGCCGGATATGTCCGGGAATGACTGCCACCTCCTCGATCTTGATCTCTCCTCTGTCTTGAACCAGTCGCATGACATCCGGCTTTAAATCGGGCACATTAAAGTCATCGTCCAATGTGATCTGACTGGACGCCCTTCCTTTTTCCCGATTCATATGTATATACCGTTTCGTTAATTCCACAATAAAAACTCTCCCATCCCAAATCTTTCTACATTCTATTCCGGATGGAAGAGTTTTATTCATTCCTGACAGCAGAATCTCCCGTCAGCATAATTTCATGCGTATATCCCTGGTCAAAACGTCCGCATAGCTGAAAGACATCAGCTGGGGCGGATTATCATCATTCTCGTCACTCACTAATATCGTAAAAACACAGGGGTATGCTCCCTTGATAACACCCTCCTGCACTTCTACTCGATTGCGGCCTCTGTCCAACTGGATCATTACCTTACTGCCCAGCTGCTGAAGAACGGAAGCCCGCACCTTATTGATGCTTGTTTGTTGTACTGCCATTTTCTTCACCTCATCTCTTGAATCTGACACCGAACACTGCTTTTAGTATATCACTGCGTTAAAGTCTTGTCAAATGTTTTTTACTACATTTTGTAAAAAAATCATTTTTCTAACATTTTCGACACAAAATGTGGTATATTATTCCCGTAGGCAATGAGCAGTGCCAAAAAGAAAAATTTAAAATACGTTGGGAGCTTGCTCACATAAGAATTTTAAATTTTCCTTTTTGATAGGGCGAAGCCCGTAAACGAAAGAGCCGAAGGCTCTTGAGTTGCACTGCATGGTATATGATATATGGTATATGATATATGGTATAAGTACATGGAAAAATTGATCTTTCACATTGACGTTAATTCTGCGTACCTGAGCTGGTCCGCAGTAGAGAAATTGAAGAATGGTTCCACGACAGATCTGCGGGAAATCCCTGCCATCATTGGCGGCGACATCAAGAGCCGCCACGGGATCGTCCTGGCAAAGTCCATCCCAGCCAAGGCTTACGGCATCATAACCGGTGAGCCTGTTACTCATGCGCTGAACAAATGCCCTACACTGGTCTCAGAACCTCCCAACCATAAGCTCTATTCCCAGTACAGCAGGCGGCTGATGGAGCTGCTCATGACCTTCTGTGCGGACATTGAGCAGGTCAGCGTGGATGAATGCTACATGGACTTCACAGAGAAGCAGGGCAATTACCCATCTCCCGTAGCCGCCGCCACCCGGATCAAAGACACGGTCTACGATACCTTTGGCTTCACCGTCAATGTCGGCATCTCCCGAAACAAGCTGCTGGCCAAGATGGCCTCCGACTTCCAGAAGCCGAATAAGGTTCACACCCTTTTTTCCGAGGAGATACCACAGAAAATGTGGCCCCTGCCGGTGGGTGAGCTGTATATGGTAGGACACTCTGCAGCCGCCACGCTGCGCAAGCTTGGGATTGAGACCATCGGGGATCTGGCACATACCGATGTGAACATCCTCACCAGCCATCTGAAGAGCCACGGCAAACTGATCTGGGAGTACGCCAACGGCATCGATGATTCGCCGGTACATACGGAAGAGTCCGACCTGAAATGTATTGGCAATTCCACCACTCTGCCCCGGGATGCTGTCACTGCCGGGGAGGCCAAAGAGGTCCTGCGCTCCCTCTCCAGCCAGGTGGCAGGTCGACTTAAAAAAAGCGGCCAACTGGCCGGCATGGTAAGCACCGAATTAAAGTATGCCTCTTTTGCACGCGTCTCCCATCAGAGGCAGCTATCTCCTGCCAGCTGTGACGCGAAGGCACTGTACGACACCGCCTGCCAGCTCTTTGACGAGCTCTGGAATGGCGAACCCATCCGGCTTCTGGGCGTGCGGACCTCCAAGCTTACGATGGAAGCAGAGCCGGTGCAGATGAGCCTTTTCGATCTTCCCAAAACCCAGAAGGAGATCCGGGCAGAACATGCGATGGAGGAGTTGAAGAAGAAGCTTGGGGATGGTGTGGTAAAAAAGGGATTTTATTCGTAAAATACTTTGCCAGTTCCGATAAGCCATATGGCATCATTTACCGCACAGACCTGAGACACAAAATACTCGTTTTTACATATGATGGTAAAAACGAGATTTTTTATGGAGATTTATGTAGTGCAGCCCGGGGACAGTGTGGATTCGATTGCAGCAGCCCAGGGTGTTTCGGTGGATTCGATTCTTTATAATAATCAGATCGTCTATCCTTATCGGCTGGCCCTGGGGCAGGCTCTGCTGCTGTCAAAGGGCACGCCTGCTGCCCAACGGCGGACGGTAAACGTGGGCGGTTATGCCTATCCCTTCATCAGCCGTTATGTATTGGAGGAGACCCTGCCTTATCTGAGCGATCTGTATGTTTTCTCTTATGGTTTTACGGTGGACGGAGATCTGATCCCTCCGGCCTTGGACGACAGCTTCATGATCACCATGGCACGGGACTTCGAGGTCGCTCCGATTCTTACTCTAACGCCGTTCGGGCCGGACGGAATGTTTAACAATTATCTGATCACACGGATTGTCAATGATATGGAGGCACAGAATAATCTGATCGGTCAGCTGGTGGCTGCGGTGCAGGAAAAGGGCTTTCAGGGCGTGGATATCGACTTTGAATATATTCTGGCCCAGGACCGGGTCGCTTTCGCCGAATTTGTGGGAAACGTACGCCAGGCCATCAACGCCATCGGCTATCCGGTTTCCGTGGCTCTGGCACCCAAGATTGCAGACGATCAGAAGGGCATGATCTATGAGGGAAAAGACTTTGCACTACTTGGGGCGGCAGCGGATTCTGCGCTTTTGATGACGTACGAATGGGGCTATACATTGCCCCATAGAAGATATTGGTAAATATTAAGTAGCGTAGCACAGGTGATGAACCGGAGCTTGTCTATTACGCTGCCATGCAGGCTCTTGTTGCTGGGCCACACTTGCCGTCAACGGTAAGCTCATGCTGCTTCTGGTAAGCATGCAGTGCCCGATCGGAGGCGGGGCCAAAGCTGCCGTCGATATCAATATCGTAGCCAGCCTCCACCAGCTCCCACTGCACCCACTTGACATCATCGCCTTTCAGCGTGGGTTTGCCCTTGGTGTACTTAATGGTACGTTTTGGCACCGGATAAGGATTGACGCGCCGCTCTACGGTGCTCACACCATCCAGATAAGTACAATACTTTTCGTGGCAGTTAACCCAACCTGCGCCGGATAACAGCTTGCCCCAGGAGCCGGACATCTCCGTCATGGTATATGAACCGTGATCCTGTATCACTCCGCACCTGGTGTAACCTACGCCGGGGCCTGTCCGGATGTTGAGATCATCGACGTTGACCTTATACATGCCCGGCTTATATGCAGCCCCAGAAGTGCTTGGGGTCTTGCCGGAGATCTGTGCCTTGAAATCTTCCCAGAGTGCCGGGTTGTCCATCATCTTACGGGGACAATACTTGCCCTTGGCATCGTAGTGCCGGATCACACGGTCTGCCGGGATCCCAGTGGTCTGGATGAGGTACTTAACAAGCTCGATGGCGTTCGCCCGCGCCACATTGTAATCCCCATCCTCATTTACACAGATTTCGATGTTGATGGAGTTGCAGTTATTGGCATCGCGGACCGCGTGATTCCCGCCGTATTCTCTGCCAATGGAGTATGTACCGTCGCAATGCTCTGCGGCCTGGTACACGCCATCAGAGCCACTATAATAATGCACCGATGTGCTCAGATGTCCCTTATACTGCGCGATCGCATGCGTACGCGCTCCGGCCGTCGCCCGGTAGTTGTCCGTCTCATGCACGACGATATACTTCGGGTTGTTCTGGCCGGAGTAGGTATTTTCTTTCGAAATATAATCTCTGTTGATGTTCATGGTCTTAGTCCTCCTCTATACGGTCAATTCCGTATTCTTTGGCACATTCATGCTCAATCCTACATCCCCTTGCGTCCTTCCAACCTGCGGCAAAATATGTCACATCAGCAGTAGACAGCAGTTCAAGAGATTTTCCCAAAAACCACAGCGGCTTTGCGTCAGCGGGCGCGCTCTGAAAGAAGGAATCAATCACTTCTACTGGTTCGCCCACCTGCTTTTCCGCTATCTCGATGGCTCTCTTACGCTCTGCAAGGATTTCCTCGTCGGTCTTTCCCCTCATTGGCTGCGAAATAAACAGTTTCTTCATAGTCTTATTTCTCGCTTTCCTCTATCTCTTCATCTTCTACATTATCTCCGTCTTCGCCCGCCATCTTGCTGACATGTGACTTGATATTTTTCGTGAGTGGCAACAGGAAAGACGGGATCGGCACTCCAATGTCCTTAATGTTTTCCAGTATGCTGATGATCTCGTTACAAATAATCCAGATCGCCACCACGCCCGCCACCAGGAAGGAAAACGGGATCTTAAAGCCAACTGTAGTTGACGCATATAGTAATAACTGGTCGATCACTGCTCCTACGGCCACCAGGAGCCACATGGACACCTTTTTGATGATACCGCGCAATCCCTTATAGGAATTGATGTGCTGGCTCCGGTATTTGGCCGCCGCCAGGCCGGTGCCGTAGTCGATGATGTTGCAGGCCACCATAAGCAACACAGGAATGGCCAGTGCGCCGAAGATGGAGGTAAGGAACCCCATAACGGCTGTGATGATTGTTTGGATGATTGTTTTTTTCATGGTTTTTTCTTCCTTTCTTGGATAAAATTTATTTAGCAAAGAGCCCGGCCGATAGCTTGGCTCTTAGGCTCCTGTTATGCGATCTCCGTTGTCTTAAGCGTGCCACTGTCGTCAACTGTGATTTTGAACCGCTTGCTACTTCCGGCAGTGGAGGATTTGAGGATTATTGCCGTGGCTTCCACATTGCCTGCAAACCAGCCATTACCCAACCAGTCCAGGGTATAAATATTACGTAGATGCTTTAGATCAACACCATTGCCAACAATGTAAGCGTATTTATTTTCTGTATCTGGTATGTTGAATCGGCCGTGGACAAACTGACAATTTGCATTTGCAGTGGTATAAGCACCAGTTGATAAAGCACACTCACCATTTGATTGCGTATGCCTGCCGAATGATGTTGCATCCTTTTTTGTCGCTTTCGTTGCCTCTCCAAATGATGTTGCATTGTCGGCGCTAGCCTCGTTGTCTCTACCCCAAGCAGTTGCCCGATTACCACTGGCAGTATTTCTAACTCCCCATGCAGTAGCCCTATCATTGGTTGCTTGGTTACCATATCCCCACGCAGTAGCACCCGCGTGAGTTGCTTTATTACCGTCGGACCCCCATACTTTGGCAAATTTTCCGTCAGCAACGTTTCCAGCACCGTCAGCACTTGCGTAATCACCATTCGCTTTATTTCCTTTGCCGCCAACGCTTGCACAATAGCCATTCGCTTCATTTCCTCTGCCACTTGCGAATGCTATATCTCCGTTCACATTATTGTAGTGGCCGATACCTGCTGCATATTCTCCGTTGACTTTGTTACCTCGTCCACTCGCGAAACCACAATACCCAACTTCGTTATCCCTCCCGGCAGCAGCTCCTCCGTCTCCATCTGCAATATTGTTTCGTCCGCTTGTAAAAGCACCCCTACCTATTGATTTATTATCTTCACCACACGCAAATTGGCATCCTTTTTCTGGTATCGCATCGCCTTCATCCAAGCAATTAAGGTTAGAGAAATATCCACCAACAAAATTAATATCTGTTAATGTTCGATCTATAACACTTCTATATTTGAACTCCAAGCCAGAATTATCCTTAATTCCGATTGAATGGTCGGAATTGAGGCCAGTAAGATCTGCTACCTCGAACCGATTATATAAGTGATAATCTCCATCAAAAGATAACAAATCTCCTACTTTCCAATTAATAGGTGGATTTCCATCAAAGATAACATTTGCACAGTTCGGGTCTGAATAAACAGACGCAGGACCTATCCAAATCCCTTTGATTTTATATCCTTTACAGCCTGCTATATTGTCCTTACCTATTGCAGCACTACTTTCACCAACTGCGCTTCCATCTGTTCTTCCCATGCTCATGCTCCCCGTAAACACCGGGTCGGCTATGTTGGCTTTCTTGGCGTCCAAGGTTTCGTAGTTGTCATTCTCCAGCTTTTCCATCTTCTCCATGTACTCGTCCATAAAATTGCTCCGATTTTCGGATTCCGGCACTTCCCCAGGCACCTTGTTGGGACTTACATCCAACTCCTGGCTAAAGGTGATGAGCGTCTTATCCCCAAGCTTCACTGCGGCCTGGATCTGGCTTGTCCCGATCTCGTCAAACATGGTGCTCTTGACATCGATCAGGATCCCGTTGTCCTCGATGGTGGCCGTGTCATACTCACCCTTGCCGGACGGTTTAAGCACGTATACCCGCGCGGTTGCGTTCTCTGGGATGTCATAGTCCATAAGCGTCAGCATGATAGGTACTGCACTCGCTCCCTGGACATACTCGATCACCCTCGGTTCTCGGTTCTTTAATATGTAGATTTTGCGTTCAATTCTATTCGCCATCCTCTACTCCTTTCTGCGCTTCCAGCGCATTGATTTCTTCCCGCCATGCCTTGCGGTTGGCTATCACATCTGCATATTCCTCTGCGGTTGCCACTCCTTCCGCGATTTTTATAACCACATAATCGGTATCAGTAAGCTTCCGCTTCAGATCATCAATGCGCCGCTCCGTCAATATTTCATCCGGGATCCGTTCATAGATCCGGACTGTCTCGTAATCCTCGTCCGCATACGCAAACTTGGTTACATTGTCCACAGGCTCTGCGTCCGGCCGGATGATTTTTGTCGGATACATACGGCCTTTCGCCAGATCCACCTCGGATTCCGCTATCTCTTCGTACCGTGTATTTAGTATTCTCATATTATTTCCACCTCCCGATTGCTACCAGCGTAAAGAATGGATGCCCGATAGTTGTCTGGGTACCTCGCGACGTGCCAAGCTGTGGCGGCTGCGTTGTGGTGCCTGCACTGGTCATTAATATAAGTTGGGAGCCATTGAAGGCGGCGCTATCGGTGTTTGCTCTCGCTGGTATGCATACTGGTGGTTCCGCGAAGGGAAACGGATACGCGGAAAAGTTAACATCCGGGCCATAATACAGACCGCCATTTCCCCACGCTGTGCCGCCCTCAAAGTTTCCATTCTGGATGGGGGCATGTATGCAAACCGCCAACCCGCTGCACCACTTCCAATATGTCCAGTTCCCGCTGGTTCCACGGGCGTATACGTAATCCGTCATAAGACTGTTGGAATCAACATTCCCAAGGGACAGCTTGCTCAATTCAATGCTCCCATTGGCCAGGCTCATACAGAACGGCCTAAGAGCGTTAAAAGCACCGTATGGATCGTCTTTGTTGGTTACGAGCGTCCAGAGGTAATTTCCATCATTTCGAAGTATCGCTCCGTAGCCGCCGCGTACCAGCCTTGTCCCAGACAAATCCGTAATCGGAATGCCCATCCAGTCTCCCCACGCCCCTTCATAGTAATGCCGCTCATATACCCGGGACTTTCCTTTCTCGCAAAGCGTCAGCCGCTGGGTCAGCGACTTGCCCTCTGTTTCGTCTGGATTTGCACCCATGACTTCCAGCGTGAACCGCCCCGTTGTTATCGGGCAGTTCGAATATCCCGCCGTTGACGCCTCAAGACCAGTGTATGTGTTGGGTGTCAGAACTTCGTCAAGGTCTGTTTCCGCCGCGATCTCCGGCTGAAGGATGCCGCCCTCGAACCGTGTCTTGAAAGCGATATCGAAAACCCCTTCCAGTTCAGCGATCTTCCCTACCGCCATTCCAAGACCTTTATGCAGCCACGACCACAACTTGGAGACCGTCGCGCCAACCGCCCGCTTGTACGTGCTGCCGTACTTCTCTGCAAAACCATCTGCGATATAGAGGGTGATCTCATAGCTCTTGGTCTGATCTGCCGGAATGACGTATACCGTGTCTGTATGTTCGTAGGTGTTGGCATAGTCCGTCAATTCAACCGGCTCACCAGCCGTATCACCCTTTTTGTGGTATTCCAGCTTATAGGTTGCCGTGTTCTTGTTGTCCAACGCCGTGACCTTGGACGAGAACGTGACCGCCAGATGACTGCCGCTGGAACTTGGTGTCCCGTCCGCACTGCAACGCTTCGCAGTCAATGCGCTTATGGTCGGTGCAGTGTATGGGTAGACCGGGATAACCACGCTTGCGCTCCCGGTACGTCCCCGGCTGTCCGTGACGGTAGTGGTGACAGCAATCGCACTCCCGGACGTGATAAGGTCGGACGTGATCTCCTGCCCGGAATACGTCTTTCCGTCCACGACGGTGCTGTAGCCCCGTATGGTGGATCCGCTGACACCCGATGCGGCTGCAGAGACCTTCACGGCTGACCGCCCCTGGATGTACTTTCCGAAGGTGCCCGCGTATCCGTTCACGTCTGCCACCGTAATGCTCACTGTCGGCACAAATTCATTGCTAAGCTGCATTTCAAACGATACGGTTGCGTTCCCAATGTTCGTGCCGCCGTTGAATGTGTACAGCCGGATATACCCGCTGGCTCTGCCGGTATTCGGCATCTGCTCGGCCAACGAATGTGGAAAATACCAGTCGTAATAATCCGTGACGCCACTCGCCAGCCCTGTCTCCGCGCTACCGTTAAACGAATAGTAGACGTGGTGTGTGAAGCCGGATTTCCTGTTGGTGTAGATCCGCATAAAGTTGCTGTCTGCTTTGGTGATCGTAAACAGCGACGCATTCAACGTTGGCTGGCTGACCCGCGGAATGGCGGGCAGATCAAGGGATCCGCTCCCGGTACACCAGCCATCATCATAGTTATAGCTGGCTTCTATCCGGCCAGAGGATCCATCGGCATTGTGTGATACCGTCAAAGAGATGGAAAACAACATCGTTGTTGAATTCTTGGCTGCGCCGGACGTAAAGGAATCGCTGTAGATCGCTGTCCCGCCCTGCGTAACCGCAAGGACGCCAGTCCGCTGATTACCACGCCAGGAATCGCCGCTGGTCGTTATATAACCCGTAACGGTGATATCCGATGTATTGTTGTCAATGCTGTACCCGGTACGGGATATACTGATACTACCTGTTTTTGCCATGCTATCACTCTCCTACATATCCACAATTTACGTTTCCATCCGCATCCTGGTCGATCATATACCCAAGCAACTCAAAGGCCTTGGTGACCGTCAGCTGCTGGATGTATGACCAGCCGTCTGCAGTAAGCCACAAACCTTCTGTGTCGTCCACCATCATGCTGTAGCGGTTATCGCTGATGACTGTCTTAAATTTGCCGCCTGGTGTCGCAATAACCAATCCGTCCGTGCCAAACTCAAAGTATTTCGTAATGGTGTTGATCTGGTCTTGCAAGCCGGTCTGCGTGGCACTAATTGATACTTCAAGTCCCTCTGCCGTTTGTTTGATTGACGAAGAAACGTCCTTCTGGAACTCCCCGAACTCATCCTTGCTTGTATAGCTTGCTGACACCTCACTGCGGATCTCCGATACGGTCTGGTCGATTCTGGAATATATGGTGTCCATGTTCTTGCTGTCAGCGTCCGTCATGGCTTCCTGCAAATCGTCCACCGCGGTATCAATATCCTGCTGCCATACCTTACTGGTTATGCTCCCTTGTACGGCACTGATCTGCGTCCCCTGTGAGGTAACCGTCTCCCCCAGATTTGTGACCGTGGTGTTGAGGGTATTGAACAGAATATCCAATGTCTGGCTCTCCCCATCGACCAGTATCTTGCTTCCCTTGATGGTGCTTGTGCCGTTGTTTATCTCCGTCACAAGGCTTTCCAGGTTGATCTTTTTTCCGTCAATGTTGGCGGTATCGGACACCATATCATCCCGGATGATTGCCCGCTGTATACCGTCCGCTGTAAGCCCCAGAGCGTCAAACATCAGCTTCCCGGTCGCGTCCCAGATATACATGTTATAATCATCCTGTGCGTCCTTCCCCAGCTGCACGCGTACCCGCGTTCCATCGGAAAACTGCATGGTGTTGTCAGACAGAAGCGTGTTGCCACTGTCAGAGATGATTCGGAACTTATTCGTGGAAATATCCCCGGCCAAAACCTTTGCAACGGACAAGTTCTCGATCATAGCGTCCTTGATCGTGCCTGTCCCCACAAGGCTGACAACCGAGTTTGCAAACTCTGTGGTGATGGTCTTGCCCGTGGCAGACCCGAACATCAGCGTATCGATATCGGCCACATTTGCCCGAAGGGTTTCAAAATCGCCCTCCTTGAAATCCGCGAAGTCACCTTCCACCTTACCGACCTTTAGGTTGGTCGCGTTCAACTGTTCAATGGTGGCGTAGTGCGCTTCCAGATAGTCCGTAGTGACCGTTTTCGCTTCAAGGGTATCAATCTTCGCGTCTACCGCCGTAAGTTGCTTTATGGTCGCGTAATTCGCTTCCAGATAGTCCGTGCTGACCTTATCGGCCACCACGCTCTTCACCAGAAACAGTTCTGTGTACACCCGATCAAGCGCTGTTGCCGTGGGCCCTTTTGGCAGGTTTTCCTCAACCGCTGTCTTTCCGCTGCTCTTAACCGTTGTGGTAACACCACCGTCAAACTCCTGCGTAAGGCTCATGACTGGTATCTTGACCGTGGTCTTATCTCTCTTTTTTACAGAGATGATATCGCCCAGACCCAGCCGGATATCCCCGAAGAAGGAACAACTGGCCGGAAGATACTCCATGCCGCCGATCTCTTCGTATACATCATCCAGTATGGCCTGCGTCATGACAGGGTTTTCAATGGTGATCCCTGTCGTACCGGTCCCGGCTGTTAAGGCCGTTCCATTGACGTTGCAGGTGATTTTTCCAAGCTTATATGTCAGCTCCGCACATTCCGGCTCCGCGTATGCACGATTGGTGGAATAGCCGCTCTCCGTGTACCAGCGAAATTCCAACTTTCCAACACGGTTGAACGTGGCAAACTTGCCATACATCTGCGCCAGATAGCCAACCGCTTCCTGGTATGTATATCCGTCAAAGGGATTTGTTGTCCCTGTGCCATCACCGCCGGTATTCGTCCGCGCCGGGACCATCACGCCATCTAGAAGATCTGATATGTTCGCTGTATCAATCCCAGCCTTTGCGGCGATCTCCAGCAGGATCGTCTTACCATCCGCCGGATAGCTGGTGATGTCCGTAAAATACGGACCCGATAACTTGCTCACCATCCGGTCATAGGCCGTAAACGTGGTGACACCATCCGATTCCTTCGGGGCTTGCGGTGTAAACACGCCCATCGGCACCCATTCAAGCTCTCCGGCTGCCATAAGGCCGATATCCAGCCGCCATTCCTTCCCTATGAGCATAGTGGACGGTGTATCCATACTCACTTCGATATAGGCCGACACGGTCCCGCCAATGGATATGGTGTCGGCGCTCTTGTTGGCCTGCGCTGTCAGCTTCACGCTCCGAAATCCGGCAATGGTCTCATTCCCGCACACCATACGCGCCCGGAATGTCCGGCTGTCACCGGCTATGGCGTTGTTAAATGCTGTTGTAGTGCCCTGGTACATATCGCACCACCTCCCTTACTCCGTCAGCATGAAATCACAGCTGTAGAGCATGTCCGCGGAGACTGCAAGGCCATCCAGTACAGACACGCTGACCGGATGCACCGGCACTTCCACTTCGATATCCAGAAGTTCCTGCATGGATTTCTTCCATTCGTCCTCGCACCCTTCGGCAATCTCGATCTTCCCGCTTGTCTTATAAGTCGGCTTACCATCTGCATCCTTCACGTTATAGCAGTCAAGCAGTGCATTCCGGGCTTCCTCCAGATCTGCGCCGGCTGCCTGTAAAGCTTTCAAGTTCTTCACCAGGGCGAAGGAAAACTTCACCGGGTACTTCTCGCCCTTGCGGATGATCCCCGCCAAGGTGCTACACCTGGTAAGCACTTCGCTATTCTTCATTTTCATGGGTTGGTTCCTCCTATTTCTGAATTATGGACGCTGACACGCTCCGATAATAGTAGACGCCATCGCCGATATAACCCATATGCTCCTTTGACAGGCTGCCGCGGTATGTCTGGATAGTAAGTTCCACTCCGTCATCCCGGAAAGTGATCGGGAAAAAGCCGGATTTTAAATTCGTCTTTATGAGCGCCACGTCTGTTTCCGGCAATATGCCCCACTGGATGTCCAACGTCTTTTTTTCTGCAACGATGTCCCCTACCATCTCGCCCGTAATTATACGGCCGGTACTTGCGGACCATATCAATTCATCGTTTACAGACAAGGAGACCGGGGACGGTAGTTCAACCGCCCCTGCTTTCAATATCGCCATGTTCACCACTCCTTAAGTAATGATCTCGCATACACCCGTTGCCGTGGTATGCTCATTGATCTTACTGACAATCATATCCTTCAGTTTCACCCCATCCATAGAGATGTTCGGGTCTATCTTCAACACTGCTGCCAAAAGGGCTTTCAGAACTTTCAGGATCTCCTCGTCGTACCTGCCGCCGCTGACTGCCTGTGCTGCCTGCATAGCCATCTCCCGAAGCTTATCCTCCGGAGCCACAACCTCGCCCTGGTGTCGGTTATCACCGATCATTGCAAGCTGTGGAGTGTTGGGCTTTACGTAAGCGCCCTGTGCCAGCTCCGGAATCTTACCGATGTTAATGCCGAACTTTTTCCCGCCGATTACAGGCACCCATTTGGGGATGTCAAACTTGATCTTGCTAAGTCCGTCAATCAGTTTGTTGAGTCCCCGGATGATTGCGTTAAGCGGCGTTTTTATGATTCCGACCAGCATATCAAAGATACCCTTAAATACGTCTTTCACTCCATTCCAGGCCTTTTTCCAGTCCCCAGTAAATACGCCTACGATAAAATCTATCAAGCCTTTGGCGGTTTTGGCGAAACCTCCAACCACCTTACCAATCGCCCCGAAAACATCCATAAATACATTGCCTATCTCTTTTACGATTGGCGCAAGCACCGGCACAAGGTGCGCAATGAGCCAGTCAAAGATTGGCTTTATGAACATTTCGTACCTTGTTTTGATGTAGTCCGCCACAGTTCCAGCTAGCTCCATGATGTTTTCCATACATGGCTTTAGATTATTCTCGTACACCTCCTGGAACTTCGCCGCCCATGCGTCCAGCACCGGCGCTACGTATGTGTTATACAGTTCCAGGAGCTTACCGAGACTGTCACTAGCTCCTTCCTTGAACGCCGTGAACAGAGGGGCAATATGTTCGTTGTACACCGCCTCAATCTTGGCAAACGCATCCGAAACGGCATCCTTTATGGTCCCAACCACCGTGGAAATAGGTTCCAGCGTGTTTGTGATCGCTTCGGATATCTTATCCTTATTATTGACGATTGGCTGTATGAGGAGCGCCGACAGATCATGCCCTGCACGTGCAAACAATTCTGCACCACCCAGTACGCCGGTTGTCAGCATGTCCAGAACGTCCGCGGTGATCCGTTTTCCTGCCTTACTGTCGAATGCTCCACTTATGATGTCGCCCATAGCTGCTGCAAAATCTGTCTTTAGCTTCACTACGTCAGACTTGATACCGATGATCCCGGCAAGCTTCTTCTTGATAAAATCTTTTTTCTTTTCCAGCGTTTCGGATATGCCATTCGTCAGATTCGACACAACGGAAGAACCGACTTTTCCGGCAATCCCGACCAGTCTGCCAAAGCTGTATGTGACGGTTTCCACCCACTTCCCGGCGGCTCCCTGCACTTCGTCCGACTGGAAGATATCTTTAACGGATTTCCCTATGCTCTGAACATTCTCCCGGATGTCAGCAAAGTTTTTTTCGGAATCTCCAAATTCCAAAGAAAAGCCCTGCCGAAACAGTTCTTTTAATTCACGGAGCTTGTCCTTCAACCTATCAATGGATGATCCCGTCTTGTCAATAACGGTTTCTCCAGTAGCAAGGCTGCCAAAGTCTATATTTCCTGCACCGGAACCGGAAGAACTCCCGGAATCGGTGCTTGGGCTGTCCTGCTTCTGGATCTTATCAAATCCCATGAGCCCCTTCATTTCCTTGGCTGTCTTTTTCGCTGCGTCACCGGCTGCCTCTGTGGAATCCGTTAAAGCCTCCGCTGCACCGGCTGCACCGCTCAAACTCTTTTCTGCTTCTGCTCCCGTAGACTTGTTGCCGGTCACCAGCTCCGTGAATGACTTAAAAGCATTCGCAAGCGTTGCCAGCTTCCCAATGAGCGTGTTGATAACCTTAAGGACAGGCGTAAATACATTGATAAGCCCCTGACCTATGGTGGCCTTTAGGCTGTCGAACTGAAGCTTTAATACTCTTACCTGGTTCGCCCATCCATCAGATGTTCGCGCAAAATCTCCGGTGGCGGTTGCGAGTTGATCCTGCACAAAAGCGTACCGGAGAGCGACCTTTTCCGCTTCGGTCATCTTTGCTACGGTCTTGCCGAATCCCTTTGTCAACGCAAAAGAATCAAGCGCAGTCTGCGTCATAACAACGCCCAGATCCTTCAAGGACTCTGTCTCGCCGGTGAACACGGATTTCAGCTTTACGTAAGCCTCGTCCTGGGAGATGTTGTAGAAAGAAGCTACATCTCCGGCCAGTCCAGTGAGCGTTGTACTCATGTCGTAAGCCTGGCTCTCCGCAAAACCAAACGCTTTTGCCATTGCCCCAAACGTCCCGGTGAATTTCTTCGCCATCGTTTCCGACAGTCCATAAGTGGCCGCTGCACTCTGGGCGAACTTATCCACCTGCGCCGACATTTTAGGAAAGGTGACATCCACTACGTTCTGAACCTCTGACAGGTCGGAACCAAGCTCTATACACTGCTTCCCGAAATCTACAAGCTTCTTGACGGAAAAGGCTGCCGCGATAACAGCCCCAGCCTTCTTTGCCGTGCTGGTTATGCCGGAAAGCTGCTTGTCATATTGTTTTTTATTGATATTGAGATCAAGGTCTATCTGCCCCACGCTCTTACCCATGACTTCACTCCTTTCCCGCCATAGCGATAAATACCTGCTTTAATTGATCCAGCACGTTATCCAGTTGTTCTTCCGTCATGGCCTTTGCCCTCCGGTTTCTCCATTCGCTCCGGATCCGGCGCTGTTCCTTTGAAAAATGCTTAAGGATTTCCATGTCATCCTCCGCCCGGATAGAGACAATCCTTCCCAGTGGCGTCTCCGGGGATATCCCACACAGCAACGCCTTAAATTCATTCCATTTCATGCCTGCCAGATCCTTAGCCAGGCGTAACCCATATTGTGCCTGGAATGAGGCTTGTATGAGGTCGAAATCATCAATTAGATCATAATATGGGTCACTGCTCCCCCTGGTCGTCCTCACCGATAACCAGGTTGACTGCTTCCGAGACAAGCGTCTTAAAATCATCAATGGAAAGCTTGAAACCATCAATCACCTTGCGTGCCTTCTCATCAAACAGGATCTGATATACGTCTGATATTTCCTTTACTGAAACTCCCTCCCCATCCCCGATGATCCCCATGATCTTAAGGACGGTCGTAGCGTCAGCATTGACTTCCAATTTTTTCCCTTTGATGGTCAGCTTTGGATTTTCATCGAAGCTAAGTTTATCTGTAATGTCTACAATTTTTGACATAGTGTTCTCCTTTCGAAAAAGAGCCAGGGTTTTGCCCCTGGCCCATTGTTACGCCGCCGGTGTAATGGTCGGCTTACCGTTGCTCAAAACATCAAATTCCAACGGTGCAACGCCCGTGGAATCGCCTGCACCAATGTTGGTAACATTGATGATGGCCGCGTCCCAGGAAATAACCGTGCCGTCCTTGAACGTCCACGCAAAATATGCTTCCACATTGCGTCCGTTCTTAAGGGCTTTATCTGCAACGAAATCATTTCCGGTATCTCCGATGTTCCGCTTTCCGCTCACCGATATGGTGACTCCCTTTGCGGTCATTAACCGCCGCACCCAGCCCTCTGTGTCGAAGGGTGTCCACTCTTCCACACCGTTATCAAAAGATACAGAAAAGCTTTCCATGTCCTTGATCGCGGCGGCGGAATCACTCGCTGCGCCCACCTTGAACTGGTTCTCATAACACGGGTATACACCCGAAAACGTTGTGCTAGATGGTGTTTCTGGCATAATCTTCTTACCTACCTTTCGCAATAAAATAAGCATTCGATCACGTATTCATAGATTCCGTTATCGTCCGTATCGACGGGGATAGGCTCATCATAAGCCACGGATATGAATTTGATCGTATGCTCGCCTACATGTTCCTCACGGCAGGACAACAACTTCTGCTGTAGTCTTGCCGCCGCTGCCTCACTCTCTCCGGGGATCCGGTTCCAATGGATCAGGAAGGATATGCCCTTCGCGCCATATGAGGCATTTTCCAGGCCGCCGATCGGGATGTTGCATGGCTGCCTGTTTTTCAAGGGATACACGCCGATAGACTTCTCCTTCTTATCCGGCATTTTGCCGCAATAGCAGTGTTCGTCCTCGGCAATCCCCAATGTTGCTACATAATCTCTGATATCTTCCAGCGTCATCATAATCCGGCATTCCTCCTGTATAGCTCCTTGAAGGTATCTGGAGCAAACTTCGCTTCCTTCCCGCCCGGCAACCAGTCCTCAAACCACTTACCTTTTGCATTCGGGTTTCCGTCATGCTTTCCGCCTTTTGAATCCGTCCAAGGCTCACGGTGGAAATTGTATTCTGGATGGAAATACAACCGCCTGGAATACGGCGTGCTGTGTACCAACGTGGCCGTACCTTCATTAGTCTGGGAATAGTCAGCGAAGAAGCCCTCACCTTCCAATAATCCGGTGTCACGCGGAACAACTTCCGCCCGCACAACCTCCGTGTGAAGTGCTTCTGTGGTCTGTTCAAGAGACCTCACTGCTCCCTTGGAAAGTTGCCTGATCGCCTGCTGGTTTATTTTGATCTTACTGGTGCATTTCATTAGACCAACTCCAATCCTGTGTAGTTTACAGTTCCATCCGGGTTTCTGGCCTTGGTTCCCAGCGCGATTCTGCGCTCCACGCCAAACACCGTCACAGATCCACCGCTTATCACCGCTAGGGAAGGCGCGATATCACCAGGGAACAGAGCAGTCCCGGTTACTTCAACCAGCTTCTTCTCGGCGGTGAGAACCGTTTTTGCCCCGTCCTGATAATTGCATTTCCCAACGTAGGTTACTGGTAAGAGTGGCCTGCCGTACTTGTCCACACCTCCGGGGTCGATCTCCACGCGGATATCCGTCTTACACTGTCTCTTATCAACCAGACATGGGTACCGCATAAAATCACCTTCTCCCCAGCGACGCACAACACAATCCCGTCTGCGCCAACTTCTCGTAGATGTCTGACCGGATCGCCACGCCGGATATCACCTTGACATTCCAGGAATTCCCAAAACTCATGGAAACGCCGTTGATGGAGTAGCTCTGCAGCACATTCTGTATGAGATCTTCGTTCTCATACTCAAACTCGGCCAGCTCACAGCACACTTCCCGAATGATCTCCTGCTGGAACTGCGTCAAATTGGAAAATCCCCGGCCTACAATCCGGTTGTAGGTCAGGGAATCAATATGTCGGCTGGCAGTGCGCAGATACTTGTCCACGTCATCCTCGATGATCTCACCGCCAGCCTCCCGGGAGTAATACCGTTCATCCGCATATGGTTCGTATGCCATAGGGATCCCCTCCTTACTCTCCGGCGTACTCTTCGGTGTCCACATCAACATAGATACTGTCGATCTTACCGTCCCGGCCATTCGGGAACACAAACACGTCCGACAGAGAACGGTTCTGGTACAGATAACCATCACCCTCTGTGTGTGCACCCGGCTCGAAGTAGTAAATGCTAGAGATCTTCGGGACGGTCTTACAGGTCTGTCCGCACGCCACCAGCACGTTGATCTTATGTGCACCGGCTACCTTCTCGTAGTAGCTTCCAAGGCTTGCCTTCGCGGGGGAAGTAACCTTGGTGTAGGTTCCGCCAGACTCTGTATAGTAATCCTTGCCGGATACGATATCGGTGTCCGCGGTCTTTACGTAGGCTGCCTTCTGTGGTACAAAGCCACCGTCCTCCGTGTTCCAGTCAAAGGCATCATAGAAGCGCTCGTCGTCGATAACCTCCATGATGGGTACTCCGTCAATGTCGGTTACCCTGGTCTCGATACCCAGCCCGCCCTCGGCAATCTGCGTCATCTCGATCTTACGGGTGAATTCCGTGGACTGCTCCAAAGCGTCCATGATCGCGCTTGTGACATACATGATCAGTGAACCGTTGGCCTTATAGCGGCGAAGCTTTCCTTTCGCAAGGATATCCTTCAGCGCACCGAACACCTTCGCCTTAGTGTAGCCAGTAGCCGCTGCCGTGCTGGAATGATAACCGGCTACCGCCAACGCTGCCTGCGCCACCTTGGAAAAGAACAGCGCGTCTGTCTCCGGCACAACCTGGGTCTGTTCGAAGATCCGGGAAATGTTCTGGATGGAAGATGTGGAATTGGTCTCGTCCACGTCTGCCTTGTCCACCATGAACTGGATATCGCGGTCATGGGTGAGTGTGAAGGGTACATCCTTCTGCACGTAATCACCCTTATTCCACCCGCCGTTCCGGCTGTGGTTCTTATATCCAGAGGTAGACATCTGGGTGAAATGGAACGTCTTAGCGTCCAGCCATCTCACATTGCTGGTGATAAACGGAGAAGTCAATGATCCCTGCATCAAAATCTCCAGGAGCTCCGGGCTCCATACTTCTGCGTAGTTTAAATTTGGCATATCTTATGCCCTCCTTTCTTGATGTGCCCACTGTCGGGCGTTAATTCCACCGGTTCCACCGCTTGGTTGGTACCTGCGGCTGAACTTGTGGTGGTGTCTGCGGATTTGTATTCGTACCGCTGCCCCCGATCTGGAAACCTTTCTGTGTCTCCTGTGCGGGCTTTAGTTGCGGCACTGCTTCAAGCACCGCGTTCAGCGCGTTCTTGATAGCCTCCTCGCTGATCTTCCCGTCCTGTCCGACTGCCTGGCTTAAGTCAGCCATCTTAAGGACGTAAGGGATGGTCTTGGCATCAATTCCAAGGGACACCGCTGCCATTGTGGCCGCAGACTGTACCTGCGCCTGCTGTGCAGCCGCATTGGCCTGCGTGATCTGGGTCTGTGCCTGTGCAAGCTGGGTCTGCATACCTGCTACATCCGGCTGATTGGCGGCCTTCTGTGCCTTGAATGCCTGAATGGCCTGCGTCATCTCTTCCTGGCTCAATCCCTGCTGCTTGAAGTAGCCTTTCAGTACGGATTCCTCCGTGACCGTCTGCTTGCCCGCTACCAGGCTCGCCAGCTTGTCATAATCAAACGCTGGTGCTGGCGGATTCTGGTTTGCAGCTGTCCCACCTGCTGGTTGCGGATCTGCTGGCGGGTTTCCACCTGCTCCACCTGCTGCGCCGCCATCTGCTGCAAAAAATACTCTTACAAATCTGTTATTCATGGTTCCTCACTCCTTCACAGTTTTTCTTGTGCTGTCTGCACGTACAGTTTTACGTGTGTCTCACTTTACAGTTGATAACCCGGTGTCTCCGTGTAGTTTCATGCCTTCGGGCATAAAAATAACAGCCTACTTGGCTGCCGTTTCCTTTGATTCTTTCTTTTCCGGTTCCCGTATCCGTTCTGCCAGACCGAGCGATTCCAGTGTTACCGCCCGCGCCCCGTCTACATCCAGGACTTCGCCCTCCTTACGAAGCACAAGGTTGGCTGTGCGATCACGGAAATCGTGAAGCACCTTCACTTTCATGGTATTCTCACCTCCCTCTCTTTGATTTTTGGGTATAAAAATACCACTGGCTACAAAAAGCCAATGGCATCTATAATCCCGGCACTGTTTCTTTTATCCCCTTTGCAAGATTAGCAGCCTTTTTCATCAGACTGTTATCTTCTAAATACTCCAATCCTTTCAGCGTTATTTCTGGCCGTCCAAGTGCTACTCTTGGGTATCCACAGTCCATAGCGTTCCAGGTCTGGCCGCCTGAAATATATCCCTCATTCAACAGCATTGCCATGATCCTGCTCCACTTCGGCTCTGTCAAGCCAAGACGTTCCGCTAATAGTGTTTCCCTATCAAATTCTTCGCAGTCCATTGATTTTTGAAGGATTCGGAGAATTTTGTAAATTAATCTGAAATCATCCATGATATCTGTCCTCTCAATATCGAAATACCACCGGCCGTTTCTGACTGGTGGTATTAAATCCTTCCCTGTTTTCTCAACTCTTCGACCTCTTCCGTGGTGAGTTTTCTTGGCTTACTTGGCAATGATATTCTATCTAAGTATGCTTCATACGCCTCTTTCTCTTGCTTTGTCATTTTCTCCCTCATACAATCACCTCCAATTCAATTTCGCTTTCTTTCTTTGATATTACTCTAAAAACATTGTTTTTGTCAAGTAAAAACTCTCTTTGCCGTGGATATTTACTCACCTTTTCGATATATGCACCTTTGCAACCCTTCGGCGCGTATATTGTAATCTTATACGGCTTATTCAATGCTGCTCCCGGAACTACGGAAGTGCTTATAAATTGAGATTCCACAAATATATCTCCTGGTTTATAGCCAGCATAAATATCTATGTCCATGTTCCGATAACAAATCACATCTCTTTCTAAGCTGCTTTTCTTTATGGCTTCCGAAATTGTGTCTACGTATCGCCGTAAACTTTCATTCTCTGGTGCATCGCCCCTCAGCATTGCATTGAGCCTTTCAAAAAACCTGTTCGGCTTCTCGTCTCCCGAATTATATGTATATTTCTTGATAGCGCGTTTTTCCACATCCGTCAATCCGGTTATCCAATCTTCCGAGTCTCTCCTCAACACATCAACAACTTGATCCTGCGGAACCGCTCTAAAATTAGCCAGCGGTCGCTTGGATTCTGCATATTGGCGGCTATCCATGTCTCCTGTTCTAAACCTTGCATTCTTCCATGCCTGCTCCTTTCTTCGGTACTGCTGCTGATTCCCTTCATCCAGCGAATACCTTGCCAACCGCCCAAAGCGCTCTTCCTGTCGCTTGGCATACTGTTCTTTCTGATCCTTCCGGTAGTCATCCTCTATGTCCTGCAACTCCGCCTTGGTGTATGATGCCCCTGGCTTGGTTATTCCCTCAAAATAAGTGGTGTGGGTATCCTTGCACCTTGGATGATATAACCCCCGCGCTATAGCCGTACTCATGAGCATATACGGACCATCTGATTGTGTCCCTCCGCTCCACACATCATCTATCAGCACCTTACCCACAAATGGTAGGCACTTCGGGCAGGCATTCCCCCGCTTTTTCATGATAACAAGGGAAATCCCCCATTCCTGCCGTTTCTCGCCCTCTCCGGTAAGGTAGGCGCGCTTGCTGGCCGTCTTTATCGCCATCGTAGCGTAATCGGTGATGGTATGCCTTGCACCATTGGCGTACTCAATACAGTTGATCCCACGACCAAGAAAATCCTTGGTTGCCATGTCCACTGCCTTTTCGTATGTACCGGCTCCGGTGTTTGCATACACCTGGGCATTGAAGATCACCTTCCTGTACTGATCCTCTGCCATTCGCAGCATAGCGTGTTCGGCTTTCTTGAAATCGTTCTGTGTTGCCCGAATCAGAGCGTCAAGCTTACGGTCGTTTATTCGGAAGAATTCCGCCATCGTTGTAATGCTGTTCTTGGACGCTTTGGATGGCTTGAATCCCTTCTTGATGGCATTCAGGATCTTAATCTCCTGTGCCATGCCGCCCTGCGCCCTTGCTTCGGATATGATGGAAGATATCGCTCCGTCAATATCACTGAATTTCCCCTGGAACCGTGTTCTGTTTGCCCGTTTGTACTCTTCCAAGGCTTGCAGTTGGAGCGCCTGCCACATCTCCCATTCTTTTCCCTCGTCGATCTCTTCCAGACGATGCCGCTTCATATTGCGGATCATGGATTCCATCAACTCATTTTCGACCGCCCGGAAGGCTTTTTCGATGTCATAGTCTGCCAATGCTATCACCTGCCATTGTAACGCACTTTAAAACCGGCTGCCTTAAACTGCCGGATCAGCGCCTTTAGCTGTGTTGCACTCTTGCACTTGTCCGCTCGAAGTTCTGCATAATTGCCCTTCTCAACAGCGTACACCCCGAAGGGCACCTGTTCACTGGCAACCTTCAGCAGGCCTTGATATTCATTCTTGCTCATTTGGTAGGTTTTGTTTGCCACCTGTACCTTCACCTGCTCCACCTCCGTCTTCGAAACCTTGAATTGCAAAACCATCGGTTTCCGAATTCACCCCGGGTTCTTCCATGTCCTGGATTCCCTGCTCCGCTTTTAGCCTGGCAATCTCTTCCTTCTTCCAGTCATCGTCCTTTGAATCACCGTAGAGTTCCTCCACCGAAGCCTCCACTGACATGATTTGGCCTGTCCTTGCTTTGGATATGGTCTCCACCTGGCTTTCGAAGGATGGGTTTGCATACTCCCCGAAGGAAATATCCACATTCACATCTTCTACCGTCTGCTTATTCCACACAGCGTTCGCCTTGACAACATTTGCAATAACCTTCGGAACCGTGTTCTGAATAGCTTCGATGATCTTGTTCCGGGTGTACAGCGTTGCTTTTTCTTTCTCTCGCTGTGCGTCCGCATTGTCAAGCTTCTTCACATCAATCCCCAACGTGGACGGACTGATGATTCCCTGCAAGCACAGGTCAAGGGCGGTCATATATGTACCAAGGTAGCTTTCCACAGGGATAGCCGGCTGAACTGTTTCTATCTTCAGCGCCGCACCCTCTGCCATTGGCGAATCATGCCGGATATAGGCATTGTCGAATGCGTTCGGTGTAAGCACCTCGCCGGTATTTGGGTTCCTTGGAAGCATACTCTCCGGGATATACTCCTTTGAGCGGCCTTTGCGTAAGGCATCCATCCACTGGGACCAGCACTCATCCAGGCTGTCGTAGCAATCGATCTTTTTGTCGAAAATAGATCCGCCACGGCCTTTGTATCTGGGGCTGTTAAAAATCTTGAAATGCTCCGCCAGCATGAAATCTCCATCAAAGGTGATGGATGAGGAAAGCTTCGCGGTCTCCGGTATAGCGTTCAGTGGTTGCTCCTTGCCGTCCAGGAGAAGCGCTGATTTGATGTAGCCCTTCCCATAAACCTCTTCCAGGATGTATTCCTGGCTACCGTGCTTGTACGGCGTTCGGAAGGTGATCTCGTAGATCCTCCCGCGCCTGTACTCCACCTCTATCAATTCACCGGAAACAAATTCCAGAATCGGCAGCATAGAAATGTCCGGGTCAAAGCTGATTCGGAAAGCACCGTCACCAACAACCAAGGCGGCGTTGATTGCTTCTTCCAGAATGTCTTTGAACACCTTTTCCTTCTCCATGCTGCTCCATAAATCCTGGTGTTTTTCTTCCAGCTCCACGCCGTTCATGTCGCGAAGTACGATTGCTGTCAGTGTATCAACCGTGATACCCGGGATCCCGATATGGTCCTTCTTGATCTCCATTCCGGCTGTTGGAATTGCCTTCCAGAACATCGTGTTACTGCCAGGAAGAAGTTTGTACAACTCTGCCAGCTCGTCTGAGTCACCGCGATACCAAACCTGGTTCTTCGCCGCATTGGTGTTGAAATCCATCTTTTCGTGGATATGTATCACGGATGCCTGTGCAGGTTCGATCCTTAAGAAACTCCTTAATCCCCTTCTTGCTGCTTCTGCCATTCTATCAATCACCCTCATTCTTTCTTCACTCCAATCTTATCCCGGTATGGGATCCAGCCATATTGTGTGCTGTTAATCATATGGTCGTTACCGTCCTCCGGCGTGTTGTCCTTGTCTTCCTGCCAACTGTACACCTCTAGTTCGTGAATGTAGTTCTCACAGGTATCAACAACAAAATAGTCGGGCTCCTTCCCTTTGTCGTTCCAAGAAAGCCATCCCAACTGTAAGTTGATTCGGTCGATGATCTCGACCTTTTTATAGGCATTGTTGAACAGATACAAGCAATCGTTGTGGAGCCGTTTATATTTGCCGAATTCCGTCATCGTTGCCTGGTCTGCATTGTCCACAAATACATTCTTTGCGAAGCCCCATTCCTTCCGGTTACGCTCCAGGAAGGCAATGTAATTGACCACCGTGTCCGATGGAGCTATGGGGTTTTCCAGATTGGCATTGTTATACACTTTTTCGTCCAGCACAAACAGCTTGCCCCTATTGGTTATGCCGATAAAGCTCATTGCTATGGTGTCGGGACTCTCCGTGGAGTATGCGGTGTCTAAGCCGGAGGTAAACCACTCAAACCATTCTGTCTGGTTCTTATTGCTCTTGTCCCGGATGAAGGTCTTTGCATATTCCTTAGTGACTACATGCCTGCGTCTGGAGAAGTTGCTGAACACAAGCCCAGTCGCCCGGCCACGCAATCCCAGGATCTTATTCTTCCAGAGCTTGGTGCCCTCTGGCACATTAAGTTTGATCTGCTCAATCTTCTCCTGCGACAATCCGGCGTTATCACGGAAATTAAAAAACCAATGTGTCCATCCAGGCTTTGCGGGCTCTGTCAGAAACGCATTGATCTCTTTTGGTGCATCGTCCTTGTACTGCTCCAGTGGGCGGCAGCAGTTAATGTACTCTTTATACACCGGCAGGCTCGGATCATCCGGGTTGAGCGTTCCCATCGTGTAATCAGCACGCATGACTGCTTCTCGGACAAAATCAATATCCGCCGTGTTGATCTCATCGATGTAAAGGCATCCATACTGACCACCAAGGGCTTTCTGCCACTTCTTTTTATCACCATAGCCCATGACGTACACAATCTTCTCGCCGTTGTTGGTATGATAGGCTATGTGTGGTATCTTTTCATCCTTGGTGCCGTTGCCGTTATACTCCGTGAGCTTTCCAAAATCATCAATGATACCAAGATCCTTGTTGATGATATTCTTTTCGGCAGTACCGGTGTCTTTGGCTGCTACGATGTGGTACTTCTTGGGCGATTCAGCAACCTTAAGCATGAATTTAAATATGCCTACCGTGGTTTTTCCAGCAGCAGTCACGCCTTCCAACATCTCCACCGGCGCCTCATGCCTGATAAACGCCTTGTATTTATCCGACAGCACTAAACACTGATCGTTCATTATCCATCACCGCGCATCTGCTTGATAAGATCATCCAGTTTGGTCTGTTCCGCTTCCAATGCACCGGATACCTGAACGTCCTGTTTATCTTTCCACTTATCTGGACGGCGGTTCTTTAACCAGAAAATCTGGGCTGTGGTGTCCGGTTGCACATATACCTCTTCATCTGCGTATTCAATGTGCTCTTTCTCCCTGATACGCTTGCCTTTATCATATTCCACCTCTTTGCACTTAATTGCCTTTCGGACAGTTTCTTTAAAGCCAAGCGCTTTTCTAAGCAAAGCATTCTCAACCTGAAGGTCAACGATTTCTTTTCCCTTTTTTAAGGTGTCCGAAATGTCCGAATGCTCACTTTTCCATTTGTTCAATGTGCTGCGTGAGATTCCCATGTTTTGTGCTATCTGTTCATCGGTCAAACCTTCTCTCGCCCACCCTCCCAGTTTCAATAAACCTTCCTGCGTTAGCCAGTATTCGTATTTTCCTTTTGCCATCCAATTCACCTTCTTTCCAAGGACGCAAAAAGAGCACTGGTTGTTGTTCCAGCGCTCTTTTTGCAAGGAGAAATATCTAATGGGGAAACTCACTTGCCTCTACGGCTTATACACATTATAGCACAAAAAATTATGCGTTCTATGCGTTTTTCATTTTTCAGGCAAATATTTCGATATTCGTCGGCTCACCCTGCTCTGATCGATATGTAGCTTCCTGGCAACCTCCTCCTGGGACATCTTCTCTAGGTAGCAATACGTAAAGATTAAGTTGTCCGTCCGATCGGTGATAGCGTTGATAAATTCCTCTATCTCCAGACGCTTCTCCTCTTCCTTCCGGATCTCTTTCTCCAGTTGAAGCTTCAGATCCCGGATCTTCACACGCTTTCTTTCCTCTTCCCGGATGTTGTAGCCGGAGACATGAAAGCTCATTGGCTGGTACGGAAAATCCGGATTTGATCCCCGGACTGCTCCATATTCATACCTGGCAGCCATATCTTCCAGCTTCGATATCCGATCTCGCAAAGAGCTGATGCGAAGTCCTATCTTCTGGTAGTCCTCAAAATCTTTTCGATTCAGCGTCTCCAACGCTATCTCACCTCCTTCAGGAACTCTCTATTCCCCTCCATCTTAGCTTCTGACCGCAATACGGGCAATAATCATACTCGTCATAGTCGACTTCATAACGCCTTCCGCAGCAGGGGCAAACCCATGTGTCATATATAAGTTGTCCATCTGCGTATCCGTCTCCCTCGTAATCTGGTCGTTTCGGTGTCTGTTTCTCCATCGCAGTCCGGCATTCTTCCGGCGTACCGATCTTTCGATAATCATTGAGTGTACTTAGTGCAGCCGCTATTTCAGCAAGTTCTATTCCAGTAAATCCGCCATGTTCTTTCATGGACCGCAATTCCTCCGGCGTGCCGATAGCGCGGTACCGCTGGATCTCTTCCAAGGCACTGATCGCCTGTTCTTTTGCCTTAATCGGCAATTCTCCATGTGCCTCTATCATTTTCAGAACTCTTATAGCTTCAATTTCCGTCATGACTACTCCTCCATTTCTTTCAGCTTGGCTTCGGCAGCTTTCCTGGTTAGGAATACTGTTTTTCCAACAAATTGATGAGGAAGCGAAAGTTTCCTCCCGTCTTTAAGCTTTGTAATGTAGCTTGTATCGGTAATATCAATTACTTTCGCTTCGACTACTACCTTTTTGAATTCATTGTCAAATTGATGAATATAGACATTTTCTATATTTCCCGCCTTGCACGGCAACCACGGGGGCTTTCCATGTTCCTCGGCATCCTCGTAGGTGGCAAGTTTTTCTAAAATCATTCTTGTTTTGGTTGCACGGTCTACATCCAATCCAAGCAGCTTATTGGATATATCATATATTGCCGTACCATCTTCACACCGTATTACCTTTGTTAACCTCTCCACGCTTATGCCTCCAACAGTGCCGGATTATCAATTTCATTCCCGATCACTTCAATGTCCTCTGGCCGAAACTCTCCAAGAGGATCACTCTCACGACTAAACACCGCTTCCGCCCACCACCTCAAATCGGCATCGCACCATCTAATGATATACAGATCATCGTCGTGTAGGAAGATATCTCTCTCAAAGATTCCCTCGTATCCGACGCATTGGCAAACTGTTTCTGGATTGCATTCATAAAGTTCCCATTCGCCACCTGTCTCAGTAATTGCGACACGACCATCTGGCGAATCAATACGATTTCCGATAACCCATTTTTTGTTATCTTGCCGCTTGCCGCGGAATAAATGTCTATTTTCCATCGTTTACCTCACTTTCTGCCAACTTGGCGTATCTCCATTCTTTTATACTCGGAGCACATCCACGTGTGCTCCATAACGTTCTCCCTTCGACCCATGCACCTACAAATGTTCCATCATACCCTGCGAAGTGCCTATGCAGCCATCGTTCTTCTGCATGGTCCCGCACCAAGATCGGTGTATCGATGTCTACATTACACCAATCGATCTCAATGTATTCCGATTCGCACCATTCTTTGCGCCGTTCGGCACAGGGCTTGCTTATTGTGTGGTGAGTTTTGCAGTGAAGATCACAATCTTTACAATCAGTTCCCCTACACGGAACGGGTTTCCCATCCACCACAGCAATGCAACTTCCGTCACACGCAATCTCCAAAATCTTTTCCCTGAATCTGTCTTTGTTCTTCATGTGCTTACCTCCCGCCTAAAAATGTATTCAGCATCGATCGTTTCCACGGTTGCTCATGTTCCTTTGGTTCTTCCGGACAATACGGCTTTGGCTTCGGCATCCAGGCTATTACCTCGCCGTCCACGGCATTGTTAAGGATATCGTCTGGGTTATAATGCCTTTCTTCCCACCATCCTTCTGGGATGATCATGCAGTCGTTTTCTTCGTTCCATTCGCCGTCGATGTCTTCCCAACTCCAACGACTATCGCATTCTAACACTTTTCCGTCCTCATACATTGCCGTGGTAACGATATACCTGCGCTCACCATCCATGTATTTCCGCACTGCGGTTATCAGCACTTCTGTTTCTACCTCCGGCAGCCTTTCGGCCACCGGGATCCAGTTACTTTCCATCATTCTCCTCCATCAATCTTCAGTTTAACTAGATAATCTACTAGCATATATTCCATATACGCAATAAAGTATATTATCTTTTCTGTAACCTTTTTGTTTAACACAGGCAGCATTATCATTCAAATATATAATGCTTATACAGTTACTTCTCTTCGGAAAACTCACTTCCACAACAGGTTCATTTCCATACATAGTTTTTTTATTCGTTGCAATACTGTATTCCGTTGCTCTAACCCTTTTCATTAAGTCAACTGCTTTTTTATACAACTCTTCCCAATCAAAATCTTCTATTTTCATTTTCTCTTACTCCTTTAACTCGCGCACTTTTTCCCTTTCATCAAATGCAAGTGGCCCCTCACCATGCATCTCATAACAAGCCTTTTCGTCCGGGATGAGGAAACAACACGCTCCTTCCGTTTCACCGCATTCCCAGCCATGGTACTCATCTGTTTCTGTTGCAAATCTACACGCCATCTTCATCACCTCCTCTGTGTGGAAATACAATGCGCCCAATGTCTTTGTAATAATATTTCCATTTCGGAATTTTCAAGTTCGGATAGTGCACGAAAAACCGATTCTTGTCTACCCCAACAACTGTACCTCTCAGGTTCATCCTGACCCGCCAGTTCCACCCAAGCGATGTGTCAAATGTACCTGTCACTTTCTGTCCAACTTTTACGCGCTCGGATGGCGGATCCGGAAGCGCAACGTCTTCCGCACGTGCATAGTCAGGACGCATTCCGAGATACAGATATTCCTCTTGTTCCTCCGGCGGGAACATATCGTACTCCCACTCGCTTATAAGCTTTTTCGTTTTTTCATTCACGTACCGTGTCACCATCATCCACACCTCCCTTCTACATCTACGATCTCCCGGCCCTGGCCGTCCACATCCTGCTCCAGCCACTTCTGCAGCTCCGCCGCATCTTCCAGGAAGCTGTACCGGAAGTTTTTCCGCTTGTATTCCTCGTGCAGGTATCGCGCCGCTTCATTGGCCGTCAGGCCATCCAGATATTCCTTCCGGGTTTTTCCATCCTGGTGCTGCTCCACGGTGGACTGCTCCATGGTGGACTGCTCCACAACCGGCTCTTCGGACTGCTCCACAACCGGCTCTTCGGACTGCTCCATAACTGCCTGTTCCTTATGGTCCGCTTCGTACCCTTCCGGCAGGTATTCCGGATAATCCTCGATATTGGCTTGACCTGGCATCATCTCTTCTTCAGGATCCTGCTCCATGGTCTTTTTCGCCTGCTCCATGGTCGGCTTTTTCCGCTCCGGTTCTTCCTTTTTCTTCTCCGGTTCCGGCTCTTTTTGCGCCGGCGCAATTTCCGTTTTTTTCACATTTTCCGGTGCTTCCGGCTGCTCCACAGCAGGCTCTTTCTCCAGCTCTGTTTCAGCGGCGCCGAAGTAGTTCTTCCAGGTATTTTTCCCGTTCGCTGATTCTCCGAAGATCTCTTCCGCAATCTGTCCAAACGCTTCCCAGGTCATCTCCTGTGGTGTGGTTCCAAACTTCTTGATGGATATCTTAGTTTCATACATCATCAGGAAATACAATCCTTTTCGGTAGCTCTTATTCCCGCCCGGGTTCACCGCCTCTGAAATCCGTTTGGGATCCCGGCGTTCTTCCTCCGGCAAGCCGAACATCTCGTTGAGGGCGTCGGGGTTATCCCGGAAGAACATCTCGACGAGCTGGCGGAGATCATCCGCCACGCCCTCCTCCGGCTCTGCCTTGTTGAACCGCTTCAGTTCCCGGATATCTTCTCTCTGGGTTTCCGGCCCGATCATCTGACGGTCAGCATCCGGCAGCTTCAGCATCTCCTCCAACTGGCTGCGGCCCAGCTCTGCATATTCCGGCCGAAGGTGCTCTGAATATCCACCTATGGAATACTCCTTGTTTATGGACATGAACCGGCTCACCGTGGATGCCTCCAGGCCATATTCTGCCTTGGCGAACTCCGCAATACCTTTGTATCCGTCCTGCTCATAGAGCTTGCCGTCCTCGATCTGACGCAGAACATATCCGATCCGCACGAAGCTCTGCTTTACGCCTAACAGCTCCCGTCTTAATTTCTGCTTCATCTCCACCCAGTCATTGAGTGTCATCTGTACATATCCTTCCATGGTCTTTCCTCCCTACGCTATGGCTGCTACCGGAATCTTTACGGTAGTCTTTTTGTTGCCTGCCTTATTTTCTGTCTTCATGGATTCGCTCCTCAACCAATCCACATACCCGTCCAACCACTGCTGCATGATCTTTTCCTGCGGTTTGCGGTCGTGTGCCCCATACCACTGGCATATACGTGACCTCCTGCCATCGATCTCCACTGTGATATAGGGTGTTTCCTGGCTGTCCTTCAGTCTTAACATCAAGATATAAGTTATACCGTCGTTATGTTTACTCAGATATCCGTCTCCTCCCACGCAATGGTGGAGGATCCTTCCCTCCATAACGATCTCCTCCGCTGACCGTGCCGGCCGGATGATGTAATCGCCATCCTCGTAGTAGTACTTCTTTCTAAGATCCCTGTAACTCTTCCGGATATTCGGGAACTTCGTTTTGACCGCCAGCAATCGTGCATCTACTTTTTCCTTGTCCATCTCCAGAACCATCTGTTCATGCGCTCTCGTCAGGTCGCGCGGCTGTTGGTATACCGTATTGTTGAGATCGTATCCAAGTCCCTCCCGCATACCAAGATAATCCGTATACGTTATGGCAGTCTGGCTGATCCGCTGTGCTGCACTGGTGCAACCCTTTCCATATCTGCACCCTGCATATTTCTCTATCCGGTTCAGCAGTTGTTGTAAGCTCATATACGCGGCTGCATGTTCGACTGCTCCCTGCTTAAGTCCTGTCTCTACCAGATGTTCGATCTGTTCATTCGTCCATGTCTGCTTCATCCGATATTCCATCTTCATCACTTCCAGGAATTTTATGTCTCCCTTTTCGGCGATCAACTGCTTTACCCGCTCCTTCCGGATCCCAAGAAATACGTCCGGGCTTTTTGCAAATTCGCAGGCCACAATCCCATATCTGTAATGTATAAGTTCCTTCACAACACCAGTCAGTCCCAGCTTGACCAGCATCTCGATCTGTGGTGTCCGCTGATACCGCTCAAAGTATTCGATCGGATTAACGTCCTTCACTTCTTCCGCATACTCCCTCAGGGCGCTGTACCGGAACATGGTTCCTGCCATCTCCCGGTAGGTCTCCGGCATGATCGGAGCACCGGATATGACAATGTTGGCATTGCCATACAGGTTGCAATCATCCCAGTAATCTTCCCTGCTATAAACGCTGTGCTTCTGGTAGTCGATCTGGTTCTCCTTCCCCGGTTCAAAGTACGCCCTCGCAATCTCCACTCCGTAGAGTTTTTCGATCGCATTTTCCATCTCCACTCCGTTATCGGTGCATATAAGACCCAATTCCCAGACCTTTTCCACCTGGATATAACGCAGCACCATTCCGGCTTCCTTGTATTTCTGTCCAAGAAACAGATGAATCGTCTTGCTGTGCACTCCTTTCGTCTTACCCTGGCACTTATACTGTCCGTACGCTCCACACATCGGGCAGCTTCCATACTCTCCTTCCCTTGGCTCTTCTATCCTGCGCTGGAACTGGCTTTCGTATGATATCCCGCTTTTCCATCTTGCGTCCGTCACGCCCCCACACTTGCTACAGGCAATCTGTGCCCAACTGCCACGCTTTTTATAATACAAATAGTGCTGGTGATGGAAATATTGTTCATCCGCCCGTTCTAAGATCGCCTGCTCCGGAAGAGGTTTTGTGTGTGCAATACGGTCATCAAGCGCCTGTTGCCGTCTCTCACGTTTTCTCTGCTCTGTTTTACGTCTTTCGTCATCAGCGATCCTGCTTTCATAGTACGTGATATATTCCCACCAGCGCTCCTCTTTCCAGGTTTCTGTTTTGCAAAATTTCTTTATCCGCTCCAGATCCTCTCCGCCCGCAAGGATATTCCCTGCTTCCGTCTGCTGCACGGTTTCCCTTTGTCTCCCGCTGTCATTCCATATCACGTCAGGCTTATAGCCTGTGCCGACCACAATCTTCTGCCTTGTCCATTCCCCAGTTTCCGGAAAATAATTTCCAAAATCTTTCTTTGTGAGCACAACCCGCACCACAGGAACATCCTTTCCCGTCTTTCTGTTCCTGTACACCTCCAGAAAGAGATGCTTTTCATGACCTACAATCTTAACAGCCGTCACTCCTATGTAATTCACGTTTTTCTTTTTGCTGACCTCCGGAAGTGTCAGATACGGGATTTTTTCAATCGCTTTCTTTTTCATCCGCTTCACCTACTTCCCCATGTAATATTCCCGGATGATCTGCTTCGCCCGTGCCATCCCCGGTATTCCAAGAGTAACCCTGCCCGCATTCACACCGGCCGCCTTTATGATATCCTTATCCACCGTCTGCTGATTCTTGAAGGACCAGGACAGCAAAGCGGCTATGCACCCCTTCAGGCTCTTCCCTTCCTTCCGGACGCTGCGCGCCAGCAGTTCATTCTCCATCACCTGGCCGCGCAGGTACTCCACCCAGTCTTCCATGATCTCCTTCGGTTTCAGATCCCGGCACTCCACATCGATCTTACCAAGTGCCGCCGTCTCTGCGTCACACAGCTCCGGTGTCTGTCCGTCAAGGTACATCTCCACAAATTCCTTCGGGATCCCGTTCTCCGCTGCCATGGCCTTCAGGCTGTCAAGATCGCCCTCGTTAAAGAGATTTTCTGCCAGTTCGTTGATATCCTTGTAGTTTCCCATTTCTCCAAAGCGTTCCCACATTTTTTCTGCTCCTTTCATTCCTCTTCCAGCCAGTTCCGGCCGAAGATATCCATAAACTCTTTTCTTGTATGTGTCTCCTCAAATTTTCTCTGGGCATCCGCCTTCAGCAGAGCCGAAGTCTCGCGGCTGTTATGTACTGCTCCCGGGGCAATCCGGTGATGTCCGACACACAGATACACCTTCAGACCATGCTTTTCCGACAGCTTCCGGTTCGCGATCCCATCAAACACATGGTGTTCCTCGACATACTCCCATGGTGTGGAATCCCCCAGAAGCTTCTCGCACAGATAACATGTCCCATCCTTTCGCTGCATGATACTCTTCATCCCTTGCCTCCTTCATACGTGATGGTGATCTTCTTTTCCAGTGCATGAGCCACCTCGGCATTGCATCCCTTGCTATGCTGCCAGCCTTCCATCAGGAAGATCATCTCGCACATATCCAGCAGGTGCATACACAGACACATGATCTCCTGGTATGTCACTCCCTCCGGCAGCTTCCGGATGATCTTCACCGGATTCACCACCTCGAACCCCTCTTTGATCAATGTTGTTTCCGCCTTCCGGAAGCGCTCCCTGTAATCCTCTGTCCCGGTTACGGGACCACACAAATAGATTCTCATTTCGTTTCTCTCCTTCCACATGTTTTTGGTTAATGTCAATGTTATCCACATGACTTTGATCTTTATCCACTGCGTGGGTGTCCTCGCCCGGCAGGCTTGTCCTCTTTTCGGATCCGGTATTCTATGTAATGCAGGTAATCCTTTCCAGAAAATGGATTGGTGCCCCGAACAACGGACTCCGGATCGATGTAATATCCCTTCGATGGCTTCGGATCGTCCACGTTCAGCTTTTGGTACTCCCGCACCTCCGGCTGTGGGATGATCAGATTCCTGGAAGCGGAATACCGGATCTCTACCCCGTCCGCCTCCGGCTCCTTGGCTATATACTCCGCCAGCCGTTGAAAGCCTCCCTCCTCATACGTGAACTTGAAGGACGGTCTCCCCTGCTGCCAGAGCTCCTTGATCTTCATGTCGCATCCTTCTATGCGGTTCACCAGGAAGTGTACATGTACAGCTCCGCGTATTCCGATCTCCACACGGTAGATGAATTTCAGCGGCTGCCCCACCTTCTTGTACCATCGGCGAAGCCTCTTCAGGAAATCTCCCACATCCTTCTTCACTCCATCCACCGGTTTCCGGCTCTCCACCCTGTACGTCAGCGTCACCCAGTAATCATTCTCCGCAAAATTCGCCTTAATCTTTCTTCGCAGTGCATTCACCCTGTTCCTCTGGTTCTGCTTCTGTACCTCCTCCGGTGTCCGCTTCCTCCGTGGCTGTCTTTTCTCTCCCGGGGGACGCTCTCCCATCCACCCTACCTCCACCTCATTGCTGTCCCGGAACCGGTATATCCTTTTTACCTTCCTCATAAGATCTCCTTTGGGCCTAAGTCTAATATCCTTAATCAAGTCGGAAAAGGGTATGAAATTCTCCCTTTTCCCTTGCTTTTCCCTCACGAAAATGCTACAATGAAGATAACCTCATTGATGTCCTCATAAGGGCTATCAAGCGGGCGTCTGGCTCCCATCCAGGCGCCTATTTTTTTGTCCGTTTTTTCCTCGGCCGAAGCTCCTTCTTATCACACCATCCGTAAGGGCACCCGCGCCTGCGTTTGGTTATTCGCAGGTAGTCGCAGGCCACTTCCTTCCGGTTTGTTGACATCTTTATGGAGAATCGGCAGGTGCTGCAGTATGCTGGGCTTGTCCGTACAGCACCCTTCGGCGCGGGTATATCGTCATTTACCATCCAGCTCCCCACCTTCCCAGTCTGGCGGGCATTACCCTTGCAAACTCGACTCCGTTCTCACTCCGTGTCCTGGTCTCATACTCCCGCTCCTTCTTCTTCCGCTGCACTGTGTAATAATATTGCTGGCGGTCTTTATAGTACCGGAACCTGCACCAGCGGTTCTCGGCCATTCCGATGAACTCCCAGCTCTCCGGCACCTCGCCTTCCCACAGCAGCGCTTCATCCCGGATTTCTCTTGTCAGCATTCTTTACCTCCTTCAGATCAATTTCTCGATATTTCCCCGGACCACGGCAAGCTCCTGCTCCAGCCTTTCAGCCTTTCCCTTCAACTGCTGGACCAGCTTCTTCTTCGCGGCCGGTGTCGCAGCCACCCACTGCACCCACCCGTTCTCAATGATCACCGCCTCTGGGAACTCCTTCATAACGGCTGCGCGGACCGCCTTCACGAGCCCACTATTTGCGGCAGACTGCGGGCTATCCGGCCGTTTCCTTATATCTTCCAGAAACATTGTGATTATTTCCTCGTCACGCATCATCTCTTCCATCTGCTTGTCCTTTCCCCGCCTCCCGGCGGTATCGATGTGTTTTATCCTGCCTTTTGGGTCTTTCTTGCTTTTTTCGCCCTTTGGGCCTTTTTCTCTTTCTTCTGGCGCTCCCTTTCCGCCTCGTCCCGCTCCATCTTTTCCAGGAGAAGCTTTATCTCACCATACAGGTACCTGCTTAGCTGCCCGCGGAGAAACGTATCCCTTCCATGTTCATCCCGGTATTCGAGTTCCTTCCTTAAATCATCTGCTTTGATGTAATACATTGCCAGGAACTCCTCCATCCCTTCCGGGATTTCGGAATGCCCTTCGGCCTCTGCCTTCCTTCTCTCCTCGATCCTGCTTGCCTTCTCACTCAGGTAGATGTTCAGTTGGATCTTTTTTGACAGGTTCCGCATGATCTCTTCCGCCTGTTCACGGGTGACGTTCTTACATACCCTGTCATCGATCAGTATGTGGGTTGGCCCCAGATAAAAGTCTCTTACTATGGCCATGGCTCCCGCCTCCTTTCCTATATCTTATGTTGCTATGGTTGTACGCTGTTCCGATCCTGAAGGATGATTCTCTACTTCAGATCGTATCCTTCCATTCGTGCTATGTTCTTGTTAGTTATGGCGTAATACTTACCGTTCACCGTGATCGCAACATAGCAGAACAGCATATATCTCGCCCGGGTTGTATGCGCTTCTTCCATAACAACGATCTCGTTTGCCCCAGGAGCAAAACCATACTCCTCTCTCAGTCTCTTCTGAGCAAACCGTTTGGCTTCTCTTACAAATGCTTTTTCGCCCATATTGCTGCCGCACCTCCCTTATCTGCAGCCCCCTGTGTCGCAGGCTCCGTAATGCAGGGGTCATTCTCTGCCAGCAGATTCCCACTGAAGTCCCAGTACTGCGTTACAGATCTGCTTAAGTCTCCATCGGTACCAGCGCCGCGCGCAGACTTAGTTTCAATTACTTGAATCACTCTCGCCGAATCTGTCCCTCTTGGTCTTACCACTCTTCTCACCTCCTACTTCTGTATCCCTTATCTTGATTTTCCATATATTCCCATCTATAATGTACTTACAGGCTGCTGCAACAGCCAAGTACAGAAGAAGGGAGGGTTCATTATGCTAAGACAACCCGTATCTTCCAGCCGCATTAGTTCGGTCGGTTGGGAGAATAATACTATGGAAGTAGGATTTCCAGATGGTGCAGTATATCAGTATTACGATGTAAGCGAATCCGAATATAATGCATTCCTTAATTCCTCTTCCCTTGGTTCTGCTCTATCACGCTTGGATAAAATCCATAGGTATCGCAGAATCCGCTAATCAATACTCTTATTTGGTATTGAAAGTACATCTTCGATAACTGCAATCCGTTCACCTGTTATAACGATAGACACGTGCGGGTTGTAGTTATCGCGCATGTACTCGACCAGCGGCTGCGCAAGCTTTTGTAAGTACATCGCCTGCTTCGATTCTTTAGGTAAGCCCATCGTTTGCTTCGGTTCTTTAAACATCTTTCTCACTCTCCTTTCCTGGCGGAGACCAATTCTGCCAGAGAAGATATCATTTCTGGAAGAATGCTTTCTTCTTGAATAACCGAGGTCTCTTCCAAACCCTCCATAATCCAATCGCATATGTCTGCAATGGTTGCGTCTAACTTTGATTCGTTCATCTCTTCTCACCTCCCACTGTGGTATATTACGTTCTTACGTTTTTCTTCCGCTGATAATTTCAGAGTCTCTTGCTTTTTTCCCCTATTCCCATATAATTGAATCATTAATTTCATATAGGAGGTTTTCCCATGCCCAAAAATAAGCCTTTTAATTATCAACTTACAGAATCCGATGTCAAAACATTGCTATCCACTCTTTTAATCATGAAAAATGTTTTACCAACCGTTGACATTGATGAATTCGATCTTGCTACAAAACTCAATTGTCTTTCCTTTGGCGATAAAGCGACCAAGCAATTATCCGCTATGTCAGTTTCTGTTTCACACAATGAGTTGTCCGCTATGCATGTATCTCTTCAACTCGCTGATATGATCAATTGCAGCGAAATAGAAGTAGACCCTGACATCAAGAAGCAATGCTCCGACTATTTCTTCTCCATCAAGCACTTGCTCTCCGTATTTGATTCTTTTTTTGCATAATGTATTTCTACATAAATATCATCTTGCGGTTTCGCAAAACCCTGTATCGACTTTATTAGGGCTTTTTTCTTTTTCTCTTTATCCATGCCCTCACCTCCTACTGTGGTATCGTTTTGCTTTTTCTGAATGACTCCCACAGCACCCCCAGCAAATAACCGTTAAATGTCATACCTCTTTTTTCTGCTTCTGCTTTCAGGCGCTTATGCAATTCATCCGGTATACGTATCGTTGTTACCATTTCTTCATCCCCTTTCATTTTGATATGAAAATCATACCGAACTTTCAGAGGATTGTCAACTACTTTCTGAAAAATTAATTTTTCCTTTTTGAAGTGTCCTTTATGACACTTTTTCTTTAAAAAAAATACCCATAGGCGAATTTAGTCCTAAATACTCGACAATGTTCTGAATCTCACTTTGAGTAAATTCTGATTTTCCATTACATTTCCGATAAAATGCTGATCTACTCATTTTTAAATCCATACACATCTTTTCCGCAGTAACACCTCTCTTCTTCATTTCATATTCTAGTTTAAACTTATCCATATTCTCACCTCGCTTTTTGGTTGTGTCGTTTAGGACACTTTTAAGATAGCATGGTTTCCGCATATTGTCAAGAGGTTTTTGTTTCTTTTTTGACACTTTTTTATTTTTTTTGATTTTTATGTTGCCAAAAAGACACAAACGCTGTATACTAACCATACAGAAAAGAGGTGTTTGTATGGATATGGGGCAGAAAATATATGCTCTTCGCAAGCAAAAAGGCATGACTTTAGAAGAACTCGGCGATAAAGTTGGTGTTGGAAAAAGTACTGTGAGAAAATGGGAAAACGGAATGATTGCCAATATGAAACGAGATAAAATATTGAAGATATCCGAGGTTTTAGGGGTGTCTCCTGGTTATCTCATGGGCTGGGAAGAACCAGATGCTACGCAACCTGATGATTGTCATCTTTCTAATATAGAAAAGAAGATCATCACTGAATACCGGAAAGCAGATGCCATTACACAAGCCATGGTGCTCCGGGCTCTGTCTATTGATGAACCTGCCGCCCCTCAAAGGAAAGAGGGTCTGCTGGCATAACTTACAAAACAGTTTCCAATATAATTTATATTGAATTTCAAAGCGGAAGATAAATAACAGGATTTGTAAAAAACTGATAAAAATTTAACAAAAAATGAAACGAATACTTGACAAGACTTTTTCATATGATATAATGTAGTTAATTAGCGAATGGCTGGTGTCCGGCCACAAAAAGAGTCTTGGATTTTATTCCAGGCTCTTTTTGTTTTTAGGAGAAACCCATATGAGCGATAAGACAATAATCAAATATACCACTCCAGAACAGCAGATATCGTCCCTAAAAGGTAAAGGACTGATATTTCAAGATGAAGCAACCGCAATTCGTTCTTTATCTGAACATGGCTATTTTAATATAATTAACAGCTACAAATCGCCATATATTGAATTTACTGATCATAAGAAAATATATAAGCCCGGAACGACCTTTGAGCAAATATTCTCCCTGTTTACTTTGGATGGAAGTCTTCGTAATTCAATAATGGCTGCAATGCTTGATTTCGAAGAACATTTGCGGGCCGCTGTTGCTGATGTTATAGCCAAGGCTTTTGGAACAAATCAAGAAGACTATCTGAAATGGGAAAACTTTCGTGATCGGCACGTTACAAAAGAGCGGTTTGGACTTCGTGGAATACTTGGAACATTAAGGCAAAACATTACTTCTGGAAAAGATCCTATAAAATATTATAGAGAAAATTACGGCATTGTTCCTCCTTGGATTTTATTTAGAGGTACATATTTCAGCACCTTAGTTAATTTCGTTCATCTATTTAAATCTTCGCAAAAGGAAGAACTTATACAGAAACTATACCCTATTGGTGCCGAAGAAAGTGCATTGACAGATATAAAAAGACTTTTTTCGGATACGCTTTCCATTTGTCTTGAATATCGAAATCTCGCGGCGCATGGAGGGCGTATCTATAACTACGCGCCAAACACAACGTTTTTGCTGACAGATGAGGTTTTCAAAACTTTTCCAGATGCACTGCCAGCACATACAAATAATGATTTATCGTGTGGCATTGCACAGTTACTGTTTGCCCTCAACATCCTTAACTACGACAACCCATACAATATAATTAATGACACTTTTTCCGAAGAAATTAACCGCCATTGCAATATGTATCCGAATGATGCGCCCTATCTCCAAGAGATATGCGGAATAAAAATAACTAAGAAACATGTAGTATATGTTTCTCCAAACACAAAAAAATATCACCTAAACCCTAATTGTAGCGGAATAAGAAACGCACACTTAGTTCCGTACGAAATCGCATTGCAAGACGGGTATTTGCCATGTAAGCGCTGTATAAAACAATAGCATCATATATAGTCAAAAGCCAATTTGCGCCGGCGCAATATTTACTTTACAATGACAGTACAATAATATGAATTGCAAAGGTCGGAAAGGCTCCCGACACACTCGCAAGAGTACCTGAGATGATGGATACGCCGCCCATCTTGTAATTCAGAGATTGAAAGGTGTTGTCATTTGACAGCACCTTTTTTTCATATTCCATTGACTTTTAAAGCTGATAATGAATCGGGGGGTACAAATTGTACCCCAGTTGAAAGCAGGAGTGATCACATGAATTTTCAGCACTTAAACCCAAACGGAACTTATTATGCTTACCTCCGAAAAAGCCGGAAGGATCTGGATCTGGAAGCTCTTGGTGAGGGTGAGACTCTGGCACGCCACCAGAAGATGCTTACCGATCTTGCAGCTTCCCTTGGGATCAGTATATCTAAATTTTATAAGGAGATTGTTTCCGGAGAGACGATCGCCGATCGGCCGGTGGTTCAGGAGCTGCTGCGTGACATCAGCTCCGGTGCTTGTGATGGTGTGTTGGTGACAGAGGTGGAACGTCTGGCAAGAGGAGACACCAGCGATCAGGGTACTATAGCCAATTACTTCCGGCTGTCCAATACGCTGATCATCACACCCTTGAAGGTTTATGATCCGAACGATGAGTACGACGAAGAATACTTCGAATTCGGGCTATTCATGTCACGGCGGGAATATAAGATCATCAATCGCCGGATCCAGCGTGGACGCGTGGCGTCCGCTAAAGAAGGAAAATGGGTAACCAGCTCTGCGCCATTCGGGTACGAGCGCGTCCGCATCACAGGGGGCAAGGGCTATACTCTTAAGATTGTACCGGAACAAGCCGAAATCGTCCATCTTATCTATGACCTGTATACCAAGGGAGAGCTTCAGGAAGACGGTTCTTATCAGCGGCTTGGCTTCCACCGAATCAGTAAGCGCCTGGACAGCATGGGAATAAAGCCTGTGTGCAGCACCCGATGGTCTCCCAGTACCATTAAGGATATGATTACCAACCCATCCTATATCGGCATGGTGACTTTTGGGAAGGAGCATGATAAGGAAATCATTGAGGACGGGAAAAGGAAAAAGGTTCGTGTACATATGAAGGATTACGAGCTGTACAAAGGGCTGCATCCGGCCATCATCTCCCGGGAGCAATACGACCTGGCACAGAACCTTATCGCTTCCAGGCCCACTTACCCGGTTGTCAGTAACAAGGTTCTGAAGAACCCTCTGGCCGGACTGATCTACTGCTCCCAATGCGGATCCAGGATGACAAGGCTTGGAGAAAACCCCAAGACTCCCTATCCGGCACTGAAATGTCCCAACCGTTATTGCACGTCCGTATCTTCTCCCCTCTATCTGGTGGAGGATAAGCTGATAAATGCGATCAGAGAATGGCTTACAGAATATCAGCTCACCTGGACAGATGATAAGGTGATTTCCAACCAGATAGCTGTGCGCCAGAATGCGATTGCATCGCGCCAGGCAGAGGCCGACACCTTGAAAGAACAAAAAGACAAAGCCTATGACTTCCTGGAGCAAGGTATATATACCCCGGAGGTATTCGCGGCGCGTATGTCCACACTGGATAAACGCCTACAGGAAATAGCACTGGATCTTGATCGACTGGAAACAGAGCTGAAGAAGGATCAGAAGAAGAATTATGAGATCAACACTTTCATTCCCCGCGTGGAGCATGTTCTGGAGACGTACTGGTCCACCAATGACGCGACCACCAGGAACAATATGTTGAAAGATGTACTGGAACGTGCAGAATATACCAAGACAGAACAAAACCGGAAGGGAAATCGCGATAATGCCAATTTTACGCTGACTCTTACCCCGAATCTTCCGGATGATTAATTGTATCTATTACCTATATCATCTATGGGGCTATACATTGCCCCATAGAAGATATTGGTAAATATTAAGTAGCGTAGCACAGGTGATGAACCGGAGCTTGT
>CAKSAI010000002.1 GCA_934434905.1 uncultured Lachnospiraceae bacterium
CGAGACGGGACTCGAACCCGCGGCCTCGACCTTGGCAAGGTCGCGCTCCACCAACTGAGCCACTCGCGCATAAGCGGGTGATGGGAATCGAACCCACGTGTCCAGCTTGGAAGGCTGGTGTTCTACCATTGAACTACACCCGCAAGTGTCATTTAAAAATGACAGTGCCCAGTTCCGGAATCGAACCAGAGACACGAGGATTTTCAGTCCTCTGCTCTACCAACTGAGCTAACTGGGCTCATGCTGTCGCCAGCAACGGTATTATTTTAGCGTCTTTCACTGCAGATGTCAAGAAGTTTTTTTCTTTTATGCGCAAAAATTTTTCAGGGAAATATTTCTTTTAAATTTCTTTACATTCTGTTTAGACACTTTTTAAGTTTCTTTATGGTTATTTTAGGAAGCGTACACATTTTACACACACTTTCCTTTTATACTGAATATATCAAATGAAGCAAGACATTTGATACCAAATACGCCAGTTTCCTTTTTTCGTGTATTCCCCAACGGGAATGCAACATTTCATAAATTTACTCCCCCCAAAAAGCGCTGCTTAAAGCAGCGCTTTCCCTTTGTCCAAAATATCAGTATATCAGGTCTTGCTTTCTCTCCTCTTACCCTTTTGCTTCATATCTCTCTTATGAAAGAAGTGTGCCTGTTCATACAGAAGATCCTGATTCTCCGGCAGCATATCCCGATAGATTCCAACCAGTTCACTTTCACGCACATTGACTGGCTCATCCGATCTTTTCCTGGTATTGGTGACTCCCAGCAGATAATCCGTGGAAACATCAAAATATTCCGCCATGCGGATCAGTGTATCATAGTCCGGGCAGCGCTTCCCCTTAATATATCCGTTCAATGTCGACGCCTCGATATGCAAATCCTGTGCCAACTGCTTCTGGGTCAGATCCCAGTCCTCCAGCAGACTCTCCAAACGTTCTCCAATGCCCATCAAATCCCTCCTTTTGTTCCATCTTAAGGTATTTGCTGCGCACGGGTTGTAAAATACGCGCTTTGCATATTCATTCGCCAAATCGCATATCAATTACTCGTTTTGCATATGCCTGCCATCAGATCCAGCCGCCGTCCAACGTCACAATCTGCCCGGTGAGATAGGCAGGCGCATCTGCAAGGAAGGCCGCCAGCTCGGCCACCTCCTGCGGCGTCCCGTACCTGCCGCAGGGAAGCTCCTGCTCCAAAGCCTGCCGTTCCCCCTTCGTAAAGCACCGATTCATATCCGTATCAATCACGCCACAGGCAATGGCATTCACCTGTATATTGCTGGGCGCAAGTTCCTTGGCGAGTGCCCTTGTCAGCGCATTCACGCCGCCCTTGGAGGCAGAGTACGCGACCTCACAGGAAGCTCCCACATTTCCCCATACGGAGGAAATATTCACGATTTTTCCGCTCTTCTTATGGAGCATCTGCTTCGCTGCATATTTGCTGCACAGGAATACAGAGGTGAGGTTTGTCCGGATCACCTGCTCCCACTTCTCCTCCGGCATCTCCGTCATGAGACCGATATGGGCAATTCCGGCATTGTTTACCAGAACGTCCACTCCTCCCAGCCGGGTATCTATCTCCTCCATGACCTCCTTCACGAATCCGGTGTCCCCTATATCCCCTGCAAAAGGTACACAGACCACATGATACTGCTCTGCAATCTGCTCTGCCTTCTGGCGCAGTCGTTCTTCATTTCGCCCATTGATCGCCAGGCGGTAGCCCTCCTTAGCGAATCGCTCAGCAATAGCCGCACCGATTCCACGGGAAGCCCCTGTTATGAATGCTGTTTTTGATCTCATTTGCTCATCTCCCTGCTGATGTTCGTATTTAAAGTATACCATACTTACCAGCAAAATGGTATTGTTATGTCATCAGAAATAATGTATAATGAACATGACATTTATGTCAATACACAGTAAAGGAGTTGGACATCATGCGTATTACAATCACTGGGAAAAACATCGACATCACACCTGGCCTGCGGCAGGCTGTGGAGGACAAGCTTTCAAAGCTTGAGCGGTATTTTACTCCTGAGACAGACGTTATCGTAACTTTAAGTGTTGAAAAGGAAAGACAGAAGATCGAGGTTACCATCCCGGTCAAGGGCAATATCATCCGCTCTGAGCAGGTAAGTAACGATATGTATGTTTCTATCGATCTGGTCGAGGAGATTATTGAACGTCAGTTAAAGAAATACAAGAACAAGCTGGTCAATGCCAAGCAGGGTGTTTCCCCCTTCCAGCCTGACTTCATGGAAAACGAGACCGAGGACGATGAAGAGATCAAGATCATCCGTACCAAGCGCTTCGGCATGAAGCCCATGTATCCGGAGGATGCATGCGTGCAGATGGAGCTTCTGGGACACAGCTTCTTTGTTTTCCAGAATGCGGAGACCGACGAGGTCAATGTTGTCTATAAGAGAAAGGGCAATACTTACGGACTGATCGAGCCGGAATTCTAAAACAGGTTTTCTGCATGAAAACAGCCAGTTCGCAAAAACCTGGCTGTTTTCTTTTGCAGTGTACCGAAACCAAACTAACCCCGAACCGAGATGACACCCGGATAATCTGCCAACGTATTTACGAATTCTACCTTGTCGATCTGTGGCGGGAATACCAGCTCCATCTCTACCTTGACATCCTCATTATCACTGCGGTTGATCCGGATAGATGTGATCTCTACCTGTTCCTCTGCGATGTGATTCTCCAGTTCATGAATGCTCATCTTGCTGTCTATCGTCAGCTTTATCGTGACCCGATATGCCTCATTGGACAGAAAGCCTACCCGGTGCAGCAATCCCTGCAGGCCAACCAACAGTATTCCACTGGCAATACCCACCACATACTGCCCGGCGCCTACACTCATACCGACGCCTGCTGTGGCCCAGATTCCAGCCGCAGTGGTGAGACCACTGACAGAGGTGTTATTTTTCACAAAAATAATACCTGCACCCAGGAATCCGACCCCGCTGACGATCTGCGCCGCCACACGGGAAGCATCGTAGTCCGGAATATCCCCGAACCCGTATTTTGATACGATCATCATCAGGGCCGCGCCAAAGGCCACAATGGCATGGGTACGCACCCCTGCCATCTTGCTCCGGTTCTTCCGCTCAAAGCCGATTGCCATTCCAAGAATACTGGCAAGGATGATTCGCAGCAGCAATTCGCCCTGTTCCAGACAATACATTCCGATTGACTGTAATGTACTCACTCTCTCATTCTCCTTTTCTCTCATTCATGCTTGTATTTTATGAAATCTCTAAAAAGTGTTTTATTTCCCGGATTGACCGTAGTACGCATTCGCGCCATGCTTCCGGTAATAATGCTTATCCAGCAGCTCCTGGGGCGCCGGTTCGTTCCCGGGACGGATCATTTCGCTTAAGGCTGCCATTTTCGCGACCTCTTCCAGAACCACCGCATTATGGACTGCCTCATGGGCATCCTTTCCCCAGGTAAAGGGGCCGTGATTCTTGCAAAGGACCGTCGGTACAGCCTCATAGTCAAGATTCCTTGCAGCAAATTCATCGGCGATCAGAACCCCGGTATTCCGCTCGTAGGCCTCCTCGATCTCCGCCTTGGTATGATTTCTCACACAGGGGACTTCTCCGTAGATATAATCCGCATGGGTAGTCCCATAGCAGGGAATCCCTCGTCCGGTCTGCGCCCAGCTGGTCGCCCAGGTGGAATGCGTATGTACGATCCCTCCGATATTCGGGAAGCGATTGTAGAGTACCGCATGGGTCGGTGTATCTGAGGACGGACTGTATGCCCCCTCCACCCGATTGCCGTCAAGATCCACCACTACCATATCCTCCGGTGTCAGCTTCTCGTAATCCACGCCACTTGGCTTGATGACAAATAAGCCCGATGCCCGGTCAATGCCGCTGACATTTCCCCAGGTAAAGGTCACCAGACCATACTTCGGAAGCTGCATGTTCGCTTCATACACTTCCTGCTTTAGTCGTTCCAGCATATACACACCTTTCCTTTCATCATAAATGAGAAGCGATCTCCTTAAGGTCCGCATAGATTCCGTCCGGCTTCACCGTCGATTTCTCCACGTCGGAAAGCTTCGTCTCACCGGACAGCACCAGCAATCCCTTCGCTCCGTTATTCACGCCGGTAGCGACATCTGTGTAAAGCCGATCACCCACAAAGGCAATTTCCTCCCTTGCCAGCCCGGTCCGGTGCAGGATCATCTCCACTGTCTCCGCGTAAGGCTTACCCAGATACTTTGGTTCCCGCCCGGTGGACAGGCTTATCGCTGCACAGAAGGCTCCGCAGTCCGGGATAAATCCGGTCTCCGTAGGACAGTTAATATCCAGATGCGTAGCCAGAAATACTGCCCCGTTCCGAACATAGTCGCACATCCGCGTCAGCTTGTCATAGGTCAGTTCCATATCGAACGCCGCCACCGCCACATCCGGCTGCTCATGCTCCACCAGCCGGATTCCGGCCTGGACGAAGGATTCCTTCAGGGCTTCTGTTCCCATCAGATACACGGACTTTCCCCGGTAATGCGTGTTCAGGTACTCAATCGTCACATCCCCGGAGGTCATGATATCCCTGCTCTCAATGGTGCAGCCCATTTTTCCAAGCTTCTCGATATAATTTGCGGAAGTCTTAGAGGAATTATTGGTAAAAAACATATAATTCCTGCCGGTTTCCCGTACCTTCTTTAAGAACTCCATAGATCCCGGTATCATCTGATTTCCCAGATAGAAGGTTCCATCCATATCCAGCACAAAAAGCCGGATGTCCTTTAATAATTGTTCCATGACACACTCCTCTCTTTTTACCGCAATAACTCCAGCAATTCCTCCCTGGTAATAGACGCGGCCCCGGTTCCGCTTCCGCTTAAGACCTCGTCCGCCAACTCCTGCTTCCGTTCCTGCAGCTTCATGATATTTTCCTCGATGGTTCCCTGGCTGATAAGCTTGTACACGGTAACCGGATTCTCCTGGCCGATGCGGTGCGCACGGTCCGTGGCCTGATTCTGTGCCGCCACATTCCACCATGGATCGTAATGGATCACAATATCTGCTGCTGTCAGATTCAGTCCTGTTCCTCCGGCCTTCAAGGAGATACAGAACACCTCGGTCTCATCTGTTTGGAAAGCCCGGACCAGCTCCTGGCGCTTCTCCTTGCTGGTGGCTCCCGTCAGGACATAGAAGCTTATGTTCTCTCTGCGAAGCCGATCCTGAATGCGTTCCAGCATGGATGTAAACTGGGAAAACAGCAACACCTTATGCTGATTGGAAACCGCACTCTGAACCAGTTGAATACAGGCATCCAGCTTCGCAGAATCCCCCTGATAGCCGTCAAATACCAGCGCCGGATCACAGCAAAGCTGGCGCAGCTTCGTAAGCTCCGCCAGAATCTGGAGCTTGGAATTCTTAAAGTCCTCATCCGACTTCTCCTTCAGCATGATCTGAATTCGCTTCACGTGGGCATCGTACAGCTCCTGCTGCTCCCCCTCCAGGCGGACATACAGATTCTCCTCGGATTTCTCCGGCAGATCCTTCAACACATCACGCTTCAGTCTTCGCAGCACAAATGGCGCAATCATCTTCTGAAGCCGCGCCATAGCCTTTTCATCCTGTTCCTTGATGATCCTCTTCTCGAATTCCTCCCGGAACCGCCGTTCACTGAACAAAAATCCCGGCATGAGATAATCAAAGATACTCCAAAGCTCTCCCAGTCGGTTCTCAATGGGTGTCCCGGTCAGGGCCAGCTTAAACTGCGCACGAATCTCCTTCACCGCTTTTGCAGCCTGAGTGCCATGATTCTTGATAAACTGTGCTTCATCGATAACCTCATAGCCGAAGTTCATCCCTTCATAATATTCCAGATCCCGCTTCAGCAGGTCATAGGAGGTAATCAGGATCTCATCCTTCCCGGACTGCCGGATAAGCGCTTCCCGCTCGGCTGCATTCCCTGCGATCACGCGAACCTTAAGCCCCGGCGCAAACCGTCCGAACTCATTCTGCCAGTTATAGACCAGGGAAGCAGGTGTCACGATCAACGTCCGCTTCTGCGTCCCGGCAGGAATCTCCTGATACTCGGACAGCAGGAATGCGATCACCTGGATCGTCTTACCCAGTCCCATATCATCCGCCAGGATTCCGCCGAAACCATTGTTGTTTAAGGTCTTAAGCCACAGAAAACCCGTCTTCTGGTACTCCCGAAGCACATGCTCCAGTTCTCCCGGAATAATAAAGTCATTTTCCTCCACCGTCTTCATGTTCTCCACCAGACGACGGAAGTCGCTGTTTCGCACGGAGGATAAGACCTTGCTCTCCTTAAGCTGCGCATCCATGTACAGGGAGCGGTAGCGTGGAACCTCGATCTCATCCTTTGCAAGCTGCCGATCTGAGAGCTGCAGCCCATCCTGAAGCTCCTTTAACTCCTCCAGTCCGGCATCCTGTACCTTTATAATATCCCCGTTTTTCAGACGGTAAAACTTCTTCTTACGCTGATACCGTGACAGAAGCTCGATGAGCTGATCCTTGGGCATCTCCCCTGCCGTCAGCTCCAGCTTCAGCAGCTCCCCTGACAGGGATACGCCCACCGTAACCTTGGGTACCCGCACCACATGGATCCGCTTAAGGCTCTCCGACACGAAGACCTCGGCCACCTGGGAAAGCTCCTGAATTCCCCTGGTTAGGAGCTCGTACAGAAGCTCCTCATCACCGCTTAAGACCATGATCTTGCGCTGGTTGTCATAGGCGTTGGTGTAGCGGTCGATCACCTTCCGCAGAGCCATCTCATCCGGTAGGTTCCGCGTTCTTAGATCCCTCTCCTCATACAGCAGGTACTCCTTCTCTCCATATGCCGCGATGCCCTTAAAGGTAATCATATCGTCACCTTCCAGATCAAGATATACCTTAAGCGCCACCGGTTCAACACCATATTCTTTCTCATCAAAGTTTTGAATCTCGCATTGAAACGCCTGCTTCAGTTCCGGAAGAAGATTCCTGCAGAAGGAGGGTATGTCTGCCTTTTCCACGAAGCTGATGAGACTGCGCATTTTATCCAGGCAATCCATAAAATCCTCTACCGGTTCCAACTGTTCCTTGGGAATCCGGTAGATACATCCCTCATCAAAGCATATGTAATGGCTTCTGCCACGACATGTCGGCATGGGTGCCAGCTTCAGTTCTATGCCATCCGCCTGCCCCTGGATGACCAGTCCCCGCTTAGGAGCCTTGGGCTCTACATGCCAGAACTGGCTTCTCTGTCCGCCCACGGTTCCGCTGATCTCATCCGTGCCCATGGCATCCAGATATTTCTCCATTTCAAGACCATCCAGCGGAATTTCCCGAATCTTCGGACTTCCATAGGAATAGTAATACCGATACTCCTGATATGCGGACGCATTTTCCCGGACCCAGGTATTGATAAACTTCACGTAGGGCTTGGAACGCTCTGTAAAATTCTCCTCCACATGTGAAAATACCAGCTTCTTTCCATAGGAATAATATTCCCCCGTCTCCATCCGCGCCGCAAACTCCACAACGTCCTTTAACACATACAACTGGGTGATACCAATCTTGAATTCTACCTTCACCCCTTCGGAACTGACATACAGAAATGGCACAAGCTCTACCTGTCCAAGATGCTCCCGCCGCACATAAGGCAGGCTGCGCCTGGTTCCGCGGTTCTCCAGGAGCTTCTTCATGGGCTGTGCCGTATGGCGCACCATGCCTCTTTGCATCTGCTGAAGCTTCCTTAAGCTCTCCTCCCGCTTGGCGGCATACTGATTGACGCTCTGCTGACGATCGTGTCGATGCACATACTCCAGCAGCACCGCTACGCAGTGCTTACAGATCCCAGCATATTCCGAAAAAGCCGGGCACTCGCAGTCAATGTATTCAATCTCATCCTCCGCCGTATTGATGCTGGCATCTACCTGATAGAGATTCCTGCCGCTGCCCTTCACTACCGCATTGATCTCATCAAAGTCACCGTCTTCATCCACATCAAATTCCCACACATCCCCCTGCTGAAAGAGCTGCTGCCCCTTCTGATAGGTGGGTGCGTAGGCCATATTTTTTATCTGTGTACGATCCATGGCTGTATCTTCCTTATATCTGCAATTTTGGTTCCCGTGTCAAAAGCCGGAATCCGCCGGCATGCCTACATATCGGCGGATAAATGCTCCAATAAGAAAGTATAACATACCAGCAGGAGTTCGCGCAAGTGCTCAAGGGAATAAATTATCCAACAGATTATGGCCGTTCTCCCCTGCCGCCGGGACCTCCGTTCGTTCCGCCGGAACCCCCATTCGTTCCACCGGGGCCTCCATTCATCCCGCCGGGGCCTCCGTTCATTCCGCCGGGGCCTCCGTTCATTCCGCCGGGATTCCCATTCATGCCGCCGCCCATTCCGCCGGAGCCGTAGATCAGACTGTCCATGGTAACCTCTGTGGATGAGTTTCCTGCGGACACGGTGTAGGTCGCTCCCTGTACGATTTCCGAACAACTGATAACCACACAGTCAAATGCTTTCGCTGCCTGGAAGGACAGAAGCTCATTTCCGTTGCTGTCTGTCAATGTGATGGTGCTGCCTGCGGACTGCGAGCCCGTGGAGACCAGCATAGACCCCTGGGTTGAAGATGTACCGAAGTTCTGAGCCATGCCGGAAGCTCCTGCCGCCACGAGAATTCCTCCGGTGATCACTGCATCCGAATCATAATCCAGCGCTCCGTTGCCGTTGTCCGAAGGCCCGGAAACATAGATCTCTCCGCCATCCACGTACAACATTCCATTGGAATCGATCCCATCACCCGAAGCATTGATATTCAACAAGCCTCCGGTGATACGGATCCAGCAATCCGAGGAGCCTCCAAATTCGCCGTTACCGCCAAAGCCACCGAATCCGCCAAAGCCGCTCTGATCATTTCCGCCTGCAGCGTTGAGACCGTCATCGCTGGAGACCAGCGTGATCTCGCCCCCGGATATCGTGATAGTCAGACCCTCGATACCCTCATAGCTTTTCGTAATATTGATGGTTCCTCCGGTAATCGCCAGTTGATCATCTGCGTGCATTCCATCGTCACCGGTAGCCATCTCGAAGGTTCCGCCATTTACCGTAAGGCTTCCATTGGAGTGGAGGGCATCGTCTGCAGAATCAATGTGAAAGCTGCCCGCATTAACCAGAAGCGCCGTACCTGCCTTAAGCCCCTTCGCTCCTGTCACAAATGTGAAGTTGCCGCCGTTCACCTGCAGATTACTGGCAGCGCTCACGCCATCGCCCTCTGCCGTAAACTGAAATGTTCCATTCAGAATATAGACAAAGCCCAGCGTCGTATCATCGCTATTCTCCGCATGGATTCCATCCTTCCCCGCTGTGATGTCGAAGGTTCCCCCTGCGATTCGTACACTGTCCTTCCCGCTGAGTCCATGGCTGGCGGCAGTGATGGCATAAGTTCCGCTGGTTACCACCAGATCGTCCTTGGACACAACGCCATGTCCTGCCGGAGACTCGATGGTTAGGCTGCCTTGCCCGTTTAACGTCAGATCCTCCTTGGAGAAAATGACCGCATCGATGTTATTGTCGTCAATCGCTGTAAATGTACCGCCATTTTTCAAAGTGTTGGCGGAATCCGGTGCAAGGGTGAGAAACACCTTGTCGGCCTGGAGAATATAGATAGCCGCCGAAGACTCGCTCTCTATGGATACTCCATCCAGCACCAGTTGAAGCTTATCTGTTTTCTCTGCATTCACAACGATCATACCCTTCAGTGTGCCGGAGAGGATATATGTGCCTTCCTCCGTGATGGTAACCGTGGAGCCGGATATCTCCACCGCACCGGAGCTGCACTCCGCCGTGCTGCCCTTTAATACGATGGCTGTGCTCTCGCTCTCGTCGTAGCCCACCTCGTAATCCCGGTTTGTAAACATATCCGCCGTATCCAGTAGCGTCGTCAGCTCTGCGGCATTGACATCGTCTGTCGATACCGTATTATTCTCAGAGGCATTATTTCCATCGGATGTATTTCCCTTACATCCTCCCAGGACTAATATCAGAAGCATTAGGATTGCAATCATTCTTTTTCTCATATAAACCTCCAATCTGTCGGCCTTTCGACGACATATGTAATAAACGCATCTTCCCACAGAATCCACGATCAAAGCTCTGCCGTCGCTGTTTCCTGTCTGGATATCCCGATCTCCAGATTTCCGTTCCGGCAGCGAAGCTTGTCAATCAGTTCCTTTTCCTTCTTCGGATCACCCAGCGTCACGTTATAGGTCAGCCGGAACATACTGCCCATGTTGGTGGTCTTCACACTCACCAGCTCATGCCCCTGCGTATACTCGGCAAAGAGATCCTCAAATACCTCCGTGTAGTCCAGATCCTCCGGGATGGTGATGCGAAGGGTCTTATAGCGTCCATCGTTGGTGCGTGCGCCGAAGTCCAGGCGGCTGTAGAGAACCAGCACCGCGCCCAGGATGATGGCAAAAAGGAAGGCAAATCCCAGATAGCCCATCCCGCAGATCAGGCCGGCACCCATGGCCAGAAACAGGCTTCCAATCTCCCTTGCCGTCCCCGGCACGGAGCGGAACCGCACCAGACTGAAAGCGCCTGCCACAGCGACACCGGTTCCAACGTTGCCATTAACCATCATGATCACCACACACACCACTGCCGGCAGCATAGCCAGCGTCACTACAAAGCTCCTGGTATAACGGGTGCGGTACATGTACGCAAAGGCCAGGATCAGGCCGATCACCAGCGCACACCCTACACAGATCAAAAAGTCGGATACCGCGATCACGCTGACCGTATCGGCATCAAAAAGTCCTTGAAAAATTGTATTAAGCATATTTTTTTCCTCCAATTGTTTTCTTATATATCTGCTCCTGGTACGCCATTCCATACTTGGAAAAGGATGCTCGGTTGATGTGCTGCCTCGTAAGGAAATGTGTCATCCACAGAGGGATTCCCCCCGGCGTCTTGATCTCCATCAGTATCTGATCCTCCGAAAGCAGCGGTGCTCCAAAGATCTCTGTTCCCAGAGAGAGTTCCTCTCTGCGACACCGGATGTTCTCGTCAAAGGTCACCCGGAAGTCTCCGCCGTCAAGGGGATAGAAGGCTTCCCGCTCATAGCTTAAGAACACCGCCGGGTGCAGCGTCCCATAATAGCTTAAGAAATAATCGATCTCCTCCGCGATCTGTGTCTCACAGGGCCGCTTTGTCTTCCCGTCCAGCCATTCCTGCGCCTGCTGCAGCGGCAGTACCATCCGGCGCTTGTATACCACGGACTCATATTTCTTCTTCAACTCCACAAATACAGCATCTTCTGCATTCGCCTTTGCATAACTGCGGACCCGAAGCTTCTCCTTATACACCGGCTTATCCAGGGAGCGGCGGATCAGACGGTAGGTATCCGTATCATAATAGATATTCCGAATGGTGGAATGTCCGTACTGATCCAGCGCCATATAAGGCTTCATCGCTTCTACCAGCAGTTCCTTCTGCCGGCGTGTAAGCAGGTATTTCATCTCATACCGCTTGAAGATTGTCTGGTATCCCATAGCTTAAGGCCCCCTTTCTTTTTTCTAAAGCATACCATTCCAAACATAATTCAACTTAAAAACATAAATTGTTCACATTTTTTGATAAAATATGGTATTATGTGGATAAGCTATACGCAGTGCCAAACATGCGCTGCGGACGAAAACCCACACGACACCGGGAGGAAACGCCGTATGAGACTGCTGCTGGCAGAGGATGAAGCATCCTTATCAAAAGCCATTGTAACGATATTGGAAAAAAATAATTACTCCGTAGATGCCGTTTATAACGGCGAAGACGCTCTGGTCTATCTGGAATCCGATAATTATGACGGGGTGATCCTGGATATCATGATGCCGAAGCTGGATGGCTTCTCCGTGTTGAAGCGGCTGCGGGCCCAGGGCAACACGATCCCGGTTCTGATACTCACCGCCCGCTCTGAGGTGGATGATAAGGTGTTGGGCTTAGACAGCGGTGCCAACGACTATCTCACCAAGCCCTTCAGCACCAGAGAGCTTCTGGCACGGATCCGTGCCATGACGCGCAGCCAGACTGCCCATACCGATTCGCTGCTTAGCTTTGGCAATATCACGTTAGACCGGGCTTCCTTCGAGCTGGCGTCACCAAGCGGCAGCTTCCGGCTGGCCAACAAAGAATTCCAGATGATGGAGATCCTGATGTCAAACCCCCGCCACCTGATCTCAACAGAACGATTTTTAGAGAAGATCTGGGGCTATGACAGTGACGTGGAGATCAATGTCGTCTGGGTCTACATCTCTTATCTGCGTAAAAAACTGACTGCGCTTCACGCCGACATACAGATCAAGGCCATGCGCAATGCGGGATATTCTCTGGAGGAAATGTCATGATACAAAAACTGAGATTTAAATTTGTAGCGCTGGCCATGGGGCTTCTGTTCCTGGTGTTGGCTGTGATCATGGGGATTGTCAACCTGTTGAATTACCGGGAGGTGGTTGCCAACGCCGATTCCATCCTGGCACTGTTGGCCGCGAACGGAGGCCACTTCCCGGATGCGCCGGGCATGGGCGGCAAACCTGCAGATCCGAATTTCTCCCCGGAGCTGCCCTACGAGTCCCGCTACTTTACCGTGCTCCTGGACAGCAGTGGGGATGTCTCCCTGACCGACACCGGCAAGATCAAGGCCATCGACACGGAAACGGCCATCGTATATGCACAGAAGGCCTGGAAGCTTGGGCGCGCCAGCGGCTTTAACGGCAACTACCGCTATGCCCTAAAAGCCCATGACAACGGCAGTATTGTGGTCTTTTTGGACTGCGGCCGGAGTCTGTCTTCTGCCCGCTCTTTTCTGTGGATCAGCCTGGGAATCTCTCTGGCCGGATTTTGCCTTGTGTTCTTCCTGCTGTACTTCCTCTCTGCCCGGATCGTAAAGCCTATTGCGGAGAGCTATGAGAAGCAGCGCCAGTTCATCACCGATGCCAGCCACGACCTGAAAACCCCCATCACCATCATCGATGCGGACGCGTCCGTTCTAGAGATGGAAGTTGGCGAAAACGAATGGCTGACGGATATCCAGAAGCAGACAAAGCGCCTGACTGACCTAACCAACAACCTTGTCTTTCTCTCTCGTATGGAGGAGAATGAGAATCATTTCCAGATGATCGAATTTCCGCTGTCAGATGTTATCGTGGAAACTGCACAATCCTACGAAGCACTGGCACACGCGCAGGGAAAGACCTTCACACTCCAGGTGGAGCCACTGATCTCCTTCTGCGGAGACGAGAAAGCGTTCCGGCAGCTAACCGCTCTCCTTCTGGACAATGCCTTGAAGTACTCCGACGAGAACGGCACCATCTTACTGGCATTGAAAAAGGCGGACCGTTCTGTCCGCCTTTCCGTATATAATACCTGTGCGCCCATCCCGCAGGAGGACTTAACGCACCTCTTTGACCGCTTCTACCGTACAGACAAATCCCGGAATTCCCAGACCGGAGGCCATGGGATCGGGTTGTCCGTGGCAAAAGCCATTATCACGGCCCACAAGGGCTCCATCTCGGCTGCATCCGCCGATGGACACTCACTGACGATCACAGCAAAGCTTGGTGTTTAATACCTCACCTGCTGCCACGACCGCCCGGCAGGGCAGTGCGGGCAGCGTCCGGCCATTCACGCCCGCCACGCAATCTTTCCGTCCACCAGCACCAGCTCCACACTGGTATCGGAGATCAGCGGGTCGCCATTCGCGATAACCAGATCTGCATCCTTTCCTTCTTCCAGGCTTCCCACCCGGTCGGCAATGCCGATATGCTTCGCCGCGGTAATGGTGATCGCCTGCAATGCCTTAAAGGCATCCATGCCGTTCTTCACTGCCATGCCGGCACACAATGGAAGATATTGCTGCTGGATCACAGGAGAATCCGTAATGATAGACACCGCACATCCGGCTCTATCCAGAATCCCCGGCGTCTCAAAGCTCTTGTTTTTCAGCTCGTATTTTCCCGCATGCCCAAAGGACGGGCCTACTGCCACCGGGAAGCCCTCCGCCGCCAGCTCTTCGGCGATCAGGGAACCGTCCGTGCAGTGATCGATGGTAAGACCCACCCGATATTCCTTCGCTATACGGATCGCTGTGAAAATATCATCCGCCCGATGTGCGTGGGCCTTTAAGGGAATCTCTCCCTTAATCACCGGAATCATGGCCTCCAGCTTCGGATCATAGGGCGGCCGCTTGGTAATATCCTCGCCTGCCAGCTCCTTCTTCTCCATATATTCCTTCGTTCTTTCCAGCATGATCCGCAGCTTGGAGGCAGTAGTCATTCTGGAATAATTGTCCTTTTCCTTGTAGCAACGCTTCGGATTCTCGCCGAACGCACACTTCATGGCTACGGCCTTCTTCACCACCATATCGTCCACGCGCTTTCCTACCGTCTTAATGGCGGTAAAGGTTCCGCCCAGCACGTTGGAGCTGCCCGGGCCGGTGGCTACACAGGTAATGCCCGCCCGAAGCGCCATGGCGAAGGTGGAATCCTGGGGATTGATCCCGTCAATGGCAGAAAGCTGAGGCGTCAATGAATCGGTAGCCTCATTGTAGTCCTGACCTTCAAATCCTACTGCATACCCATCCAGTCCCAGATGACAATGCGCCTCCACAAACCCCGGATACACATGCTTCCCAAAAGCCTCTATTATTCTCGCGTCATTGATATCCCTTCCCGCTAGCACCGGTGCAATCTTCCTGATCTTCCCTTGCGCCAGCAGGATATCCGCCTGGTATGCTTCCTCGTGAATCGCGTCGTGGATGATTCCCTGCTTGATAACGATCGTTTGCTCCATTTGTTTCACCTCCTCCTTTAAGTATACACGTTATCTTCCGTATATGCAAATGGAACTTGCTCATTTAGAGAACCGCAGGAAGTCTCCTACCCCAACCATATTCCCGCCATCGCCGGAATCGACCTTCCGGCTGCATCGGTGACATTGCAGTCCGGTGCCGCCCCACAGCCGTAGCCGAGGAAAAGTCCCTTTATTTGTTCACACGTAGCCGCAACTCTTAATACCACGCTGTCATCCATGACCTCCGCATGAAAAATTCTGTTGTTTTTGACCTTCAACGCTTCGTCGCTCACTGTAAATCCCATGGGACGCACATCCGCCTTAAGGCCACCATACACATTTTTGTATTTTACCGTTATGATCGCATTTCCGGTGTTTTTATCTGCTGTCATGTGGTAACTCGCATATTTGATTGGTGGCAGAAGCCCTGCCCGTTCACCGAAGGCCAGAAGATACATCGCCTCTGCTGCCTGCGTTCCCAAAACATCCTGGGAATCGGCAGACAGATGCACAATATCATCCAATTGCAAATGCACCGTAGGAACCGTAAGGATCTTATCCACATGCTCGTCCAATGTGCGCTGCGCCTCCCGCACTGCCGTAAAGCTCTCGCCTACAACATCGGGATCAAGCCCGTATAAACGGCAAAGCTGCATCTGTACGATGGGTATCTGTGCGCCCACATCCTTGCGAATGGCTGAAAAAACATCCGCGGTGGCATTCGTGAAATACCCTGCAATATCCTTATTGCCGGACATACCTTCACTGCAGCCCTGGGACCAGAATAGCCCTGCCACACGGTTTCCCGTATCCTTCAACGACAAAAGCAGCGAACCATAGAGACTGTCGCCCGCCTCATCCCGCCTGTCCGGCGACCACTCCTCCAGTCTGGAACCGCCCTTCGCGCAGCAGACGATTCCCTGCGGGACGCCTGTCAGCTCATGCATTTTCCTTGCAAAGGCAATACCGGGGCCAACACCCTTATACTGCCATTCCTTTCGCGCCTCTTCCGTATCCCGCCGATGAATATTATCCCTTGTCTCTGTAGGCAGGTGGGTCGGATGGGCTGCCGCCTTCCACTTCCCGTCAAGGCAGTATGCACGTATCTCATCGCTGACTGGCTGTGTGTCGCCCGGGCGATACACACCGTTTCCCTCCATATTGGACTGCCCTGCAAGCAGCCAGACATCGCCCACATAGATATCCTTATAGATCATGCCGTCCAGCGACACACAGTACGGCCCGCCCACCGGAATACCGGTGATGCAGACCGCATCCTCTGAAATTTCTATCACATTTGCGTCTAAGTCCGGGTGCTCTGTGCCATATTTACACCGAACCTCTGTACCATAGCTATTCCGGGCATCCGTGCCATAGCTACTCCGGGCATCGGAAATGCCATATACCATAATATTGCAACTGTTATCTGCTCCGCGCTGAAGTACTGCGCCATCCTTGATCCCAATCATATCGAAGGCTCCCTTCAATCTACCTCTTGAATGTCTGTATTTTTGCAATTTGCAACACGTATGCGGTAAACCTCCATCCCGGTCTCATCCACAAGAGGCGCACGGTACGTGTTATTCTGAAACACAAGACCGTCCACGCACATGGCATCCAGCAGACGTGGATTATTTCCGAAGAAATGATTGTTTTCAATCACAACATTTTGATGATAATTGTTTATGGGGCAGTCAAAATCAGGCTTTACCTTTACCGCCGCATTTGCCTGATAGGAATTGTGCAGAATAAAAATATTATTCCGAATCACCACGCTGCGTACCCCGCCGGTTTCAAACCAGTATTTGGCATCCCCCGGTATATCGATACAGTTCTGGTAATTATATAAAACGTTGTCCTCGATGATCATCTCCTTCGAGGTAGATACCACGAATCCACGGGGACGATTGTTTCCGCAGTGGTTCCTGCGGAGCACTACCTTCGGCATACGCTCAATATTTTCTGCAATATTGCCGCTGCATATTCCGGCAGTGGACGCAACCTCTACCACCAGGACATCTTCATTCGGCAGATAGGAGTCAATGACCTCCTGACGCGCCACAACAGCAAGGGTTTCCTTATCATAAACGGTGATATGATCGCCCTTGCGATACATATTGATCCCCTTCTGCTGATAATGGATCAGTGCCAGATAGATCTTGCTGCCCTCCACCTTGTCAACCACTGTATACATACCGTGAACATTGACGCAATCATCCATCATATACTCAAAGCGGCAGTTTTCAACGGTAACCGTTCCGGTACAGTGCACAAAATGTGCCGCGTCCGTGTTAGTTGATATGGTTCTGCCCTCGGCTGGAGTGACGATGCAGCCATCAATGGTAACATTCTCGGTAAACTGCGCCAGAAACGGCATGGCTGCCGACTGATAGATCGTAACATTCTTTGCCGTGATATCCTTACTGTCAAAAATAAGCATACCGCCCACGCTCCGAATCTCATGGGTCATAACAAGCACATTCCCGACCTTGGGATCATAGGTGCGCTTTCCCTTCAGCACGAATTTATCATCGCTCAGGCGTACCGCACGCAGCCGCCACAAGGGCACCGGCAGGTTCTCCGTATTCTGCACGCCGTCTCCTATGGCAGCTAAAGACGTTCTGGAATACACCGCAGGCGCACCTGTGGCCGGGTCAAATTCCTGCACAAGGATCGTGCCAAGTGTGCCGTCACATTCCCACCTGTCACTGGTAAAAAGAAGATTTTCCCCTCTGACATCGGTTGGAAAATGCTCCTGGTCGATGCGGACCGTAAGTTCATCGCCGCAGACGTCAAGCACTCTGGCCTCCGTATAAAAGGGCCGGATCGCATCAACAGATATGTCTCTTACTGTGACATTTTCGCATTTGTCAATGATAAACGGCGTGAGTCTGCCATGTGTGATGAGCTTACTGCCGTTGCCGTTGATGGTGAGATTCTTTCTGCCCACAACATGGAACAGCGCCTTTCGCATAACACTGTCATTGTTGCATATCCGGCTGAAGAATTCCTCCGCCGTATCGTCATATACATGATATTCGCCCTTCTCAAAGAAGATCTCCGCCTGATCGTACTTCTCCGAAGCGGCAAGCGCCCGGACACAGGCAGGGGTATAATCATGATTATCGCTCTCTCTGTAAAAATCTGAGATATTTATTTGAAACATTTGAAACTCCTTTATATCGTAATACTGTAATACAACGCACCCAGCGGTGCGCAGGAACCATGGAGATAGTAATCGTCCGCCTTCAGGCAGTGACAAACAGAATCCACCCATTTAAAGTTGATCTTCGTCGCATCGCCAAGCATTGCACGAGGCACGGTGAGAGCAATCCTGTTACCCTCTGTCTTATAATCAATGAGACCTATGCGCTGCCATTTGCCGTTTTGCTTTCTTGCCGCCACGGTTTTTCCCTTCCCGTCTGCGCGCAGATTAAAGCAATATTCAAAATCATTGCCGTCATGAGTGCTTACCAGAAGCCGCATCCAGTCCCCGATCCTGTTTGTCTCATCAATCGCATCACGGGTTTCTGCAGTGAATACAAGGCTGTCGCCCTGTTCCTCCACCGCCACCGCAGTAATGATATTGCGGATCGAGTCATCGGTGATCTCACCCTTAAATGTATCACTCTTGCGCTGGATCTTTGCGGTTGTATAGTTTTGCGCAGCAAATGGTAAGGCTGCTGTCATTTCCTTGTCGATTCCCTTAAACTTGCGCACCTCGTCGATGAGCTGCATATAATAGGCATCGCCGAAGCCTCCGGCCATGGGCTCGATATCACGGCTGTATTCTGCATCCAGACAATCAAAAATCGCTATCGGCTTATCGTTGGTCCACACCCCGGCCGTCCATTCATTCCATCCCGTTACGAATACAATGTCAGGATCCAGATCTGTTGCACCCTGCCACTGTTCTGCGAAGTTATAGCCGTATTTGTAGGAATCCTCCGTTATATGGGCTTCGCCGTCGTGATAGCTTCTGCCGTGACAGCCGTCAGAGCCATAGAAATAGTTATGGCTAAAGCAGGCGGAGCGGTCGCTGTTTTGCGCCACCGACACACTTACAATACGTTCCCTGTCATCTGCCGTGGCATATGTTGTCTGGGGCCATCCGAAATCAATCCATGGAAAACCATTATCCTTATATTCGCTATTCGGCCAGACTGAGTTTTTAAAATGGAAAAATCCGGCGATCTCCGGATCCGTCTGATCTAAGATCCCAATAATGATCGGCTTGCCGTCCATGCAAAACCAGGTGTCAGGATACAGATTCCGGGCATAAATGGCATCGTAGATCTCCTTGACACGCACGCCCGAATCGGTGTTTGTATAAAATGCAACCTTTGGAGTTTCCCAGCCGGCTTTGCGCCCCTCGTCAAGAATCCGCATCATCATAAGGGCCGCATCTGCAAAAATGCGATTGTTTGTCGTGTCGAACACCAGGAAGTCTATTCCGGCATTGGTCAGCATCTCGACATGCTTACGCATGACCCACTCGTCATCATTCTTATAACAGCCGAAAAGCGGTGTGCCCCAATAAAACGAGGTTCCCCACTCGTAGTCACGGAACGGACTGGCCTCACTGCCCAAAGTCTCGATATCGTAAGCTGCAAGGGTATCCTCGAAGAGCTGCACGTTGGTTGATGGGAAGCTCTCATTATCGTGGGAAAGAAAATAAAACATTCCCACAAGCTTCTGCTTCTTTGCGGGCAATGCCCCGGACGGAGTTAAACTCCGTCCAAGACAATCGGTTCCGCCGAGCGCTACATGATTGAGCTCTCTTTTTTCCTTCATTGTTCCTTATCCTTTCTTCTCTTGAGCAATGCCAGGAGCAGGATAAGCACTGCCATAAGCACACCGAGACCAAGGATTGCAATGGGTACCCAGATGCTGATTCCACTGTCCTCCGTGTCGTCTGCGCCAGTCTGTCCGCTGGGATCCTTGTCCTTATCCGGCTTCTTGTCACTGTCACCGCTGGGATCCGGCTTATCATCCGGCTTCTGCTCATTGTCCTTTGAAGTATTGTCTGCATCGGTGGTGGTGTTTCCGGCGTTTGTGTTATCATTCTGCTTGTTTCCGTTCCCGGAAGTATTGCTGCCGGATGTGTTTCCTGTGTTGCTATTGCCACCGTTGTTATTACCGGTATCACCGCCGCCATTATTGCCGCTATTGTTGCCGCCATCGCCCGGCTTATCGCCGCCACCTGTGTTGTCATTATCCGATTTCTCTGTCTTGTCACCGCCGCCGATCACTGTCTCAGCGTCCGTGTCAAAGGCAACCTTTGAGAATCTCGGTATCACTGTCTCGATAGCACTGATCTCTACATCATAACCCGATGTAGTCACAGACCAGAAGCCATCGTAGTAAATGTTATAGCCATAGAATTTTGTAATGGTGTTTGCAGGGTCAGCGGCAGGTGTCATCACAACCGTACCGTTGTTGATTGCAAAGTCTGCAATCTTCGTCTTCGTGCCGTTTACATCGAAATACAATGTTACCGTATTGGTATCGGCATTATCAGAGACATAGATGTTTCTTCCTTCCGTAAAGCTGTATCCGGTCTCAACATATGTTACCGTCTCACTGGTGCCTGCGAATTTAAGACCAACGCGTCCGTCCTTATTGATATAGATCCGAAGACCTGTCTGATCTGCCGCGATATCGTAGTAATCGTTCAGACGAAGTGCTACCGATACATAATCGTCAACATAGTTAGGAATCAACAGCTTAAAGTTGAAGTCACTTGTACCCACGCCGCTTGTCCTTCTGCGGAATGCAGCACCGTAGATACCGCTTTCATCCGATGGACTTCCTATGATCTTGCCGTCCTCCACACGGGCGTCAAACAGAAGATCCCAGTTCTTGTCGTCGGCTGCAATGCCTTTTTCCAGATCTGCAATGTAGGTGAACACCTTGCTGTAAGGATCCTTGCTTATTGTGGGAATATCACTGGTACTGTCAACAACCCTCTCGCTTACTGCCTCCAGCAAAGGACCGCCGAAGCCATGTGCCGAGTTATAGATATAGTAGCCCTTTCCATCCTCGGGGAAGATGTCTTCTCCTTCATTGATATCGGTGGTAACACGCGCAAAGCATACGGTCGCCGTACCGGATACAGGGCCGCCGTTCATCTTAACCAGATCCGGCCATTCCTCCTGAAGCGCCTTGTCATTGCTCCAGTTGTTGGGGTTATATAAGCCATAGGAGCTCTGCTCCAGAACAAGCTGGTAGCCGTTTCCGTAACTGCGGACAAGCTTCAGATCATCATGTCCGAAGGGATAATCCTCAACAACCCATATCTGCGAAGCAGAACCATTCTGCTTGTCCTGATACACCTGATCTCCGATCTGCGTCAGATAGAGACCGGTTTCTTTGTTCTGAATGGTAAAGCCTGTGGTAACCTCGGGCTTCTCGCCTGTTGTTCCATTGCACACATCCCAGAGGCTCTTCATCGGTGTCTCCACTGTGACCTGTCTGAATATCCAGATCTGGGAGCCCTCCTTCTTGATGGCGTTAAGTCCTGTCACCTTAACCGCCAGCGGTTCTGAGATGGAGATGGGTGCATTGGCGGTATCCTGTCCGTCCATGATCGTGTCAGGCACGATTGGCAGTCTCGTCTTTGCTGCCTGATCGGTAACACCCAGAAGCTGTTTGAAGGTACTTGACTCACCTCCCGTAACATTATAAATGTAATACGCCTTGCCGTTTAAAATATTTACGGTCTCTTCGACTCCGTCTTCCGAAAAGTGGATCATCTCGTACCACTCGAAATTGTTGATACCATCCGATTCGTGATCCTCATCTGAGTTCTGGTTGATGCCGAGTGAGGTCATGGTTCCGTCGGTATTGATATACCGTTCGCCCTTGTTACAATACATGACCCACTTATAGCCGTAATTGTCCTTCAAGGTCCAATACTGGAACTTCTCATCAATATAGGACTGTGCCGTAAGCGCTGATCCATTGTCGGTAAGTACCAGACCGTTTGACTCATTCACAAAGATCCAGCCTTCCGGGGTGGAAAATGCTCTCCAGAGGTACTTATCCTTGTCGGTGGTGGGCATTCCGTTCGTTACCACGTCATAAGCTGTTGTTTTTACGGCAACTGCATCCGCCGGATCAACGGGTGTCGGCGGAACGACCGCCTTATATTCGTTGGTGGTTGCGGTAAGATACGTGCCTCTTCCGTTGTCATAATCATCCCGGTTACAGATCTTCAATGCTGTACCTGCGGCTGCCGCTTCCGGGATCGTGGTATGGTAATCCTTACCGTCTTTATCAAACGCCCGGATAGACTGTGTCCCCTGATAACTGAAGCTTGCATTTGCCAACAGCGATGTGGAACCGCCCAGGACAGTGATCCAGGAGCTATCTGCCTTGCTCTGCAGGTGTCCCGTAACGCCCCAGTTATTGACATGCTTCCACAGCTCGTTATCTGAATCCGCCTTATTTGTCAGGGCGAGTGTGCCTTCCTTGTTGGTGAGGTAATAACCGGTCTCAACGTTCTGGATCTTATATTCAGACCCGGATGCGATAAACTTCCACCAGGAGTATTCACTGGCTGTGCCAATGGTCTTCACCTCATAGAATTTCTGTTCTACCTCAGGCGGCGTACTTACCGGGTCCGCGGTAAGGCAGGTGTTCATCCAGTCGCCCCAGGGGCTCTTGGTGTAGATTACATAATACTTTCCGTCCGTCAATGCATCTGCCGTCTTGTAGCTTCCATCATCGGAGAAACGGACCAGTTCGTAGCCTTCCCCGTTGAATATGGTATCGCTCATATGGTCTGAACCCACTGCCGCGCCACTGTCTATGGAGGTGATCTTCGCGTCTACGCCTACCACCTTGTCGCTTGCCGTTCTCAATACCCATTTCGAACCGTACCAATCGCCCACTTTAAACTTCGTTCCGGCATTGTCCTTATCGCTGGTCTGTATCAGTGCTCCATCTGCTTCACACAGATACAGTCCGGTCTTCTTATTTACGAAGCGAAGGGTTGTCCAGGGTGTCCCGTTCCCTTCCACAAACTCCGTCTTCCAATAGCTGTAATCCGGCTCCTCGGACGGGATCTGCCCGCTGTTTCCTGCCGCGTTAAACGCCTGTACCGTTCCCGTGACAGTCTCCGTCGGAATGCTTACCGGGTCTGCGGTAAGGCAGGTGTTCATCCAGTCGCCCCAGGGGCTCTTGGTGTAGATTACGTAGTAGCTTCCGTCCGTCAATGCATCGACTGTCTTGTAGCTTCCGTCGACGGAGAACCGTACCAGCTCATAGCCTTCTCCGTTGAACACGGTGTCGTTCGTATGGTCTGAACCCACTGCCGCGCCACTGTCTATGGAGGTGATCTTCGCGTCTACGCCTACCACCTTGTCGCTTGCCGTTCTCAATACCCATTTCGAACCGTACCAATCGCCCACTTTAAACTTCGTTCCGGCATTGTCCTTATCGCTGGTCTGTATCAGTGCTCCATCTGCTTCACACAGATACAGTCCGGTCTTCTTATTTACGAAGCGAAGGGTTGTCCAGGGTGTCCCGTTCCCTTCCACAAACTCCGTCTTCCAATAGCTGTAATCCGGCTCCTCGGACGGGATCTGCCCGCTGTTTCCTGCCGCGTTAAACGCCTGTACCGTTCCCGTGACAGTCTCCGTCGGAATGCTTACCGGGTCTGCGGTAAGGCAGGTGTTCATCCAGTCGCCCCAGGGGCTCTTGGTGTAGATTACGTAGTAGCTTCCGTCCGTCAATGCATCTGCCGTCTTGTAGCTTCCATCATCGGAGAAGCGTACCAGCTCATAGCCTTCCCCGTTGAATATGGTATCGCTCATATGGTCTGAGCCTGCTGCTGTACCGCTGTCTATGGCAGTGATCTTCGCGTCTACGCCTACCACCTTGTCGCTTGCCGTTCTCAATACCCATTTCGAACCGTACCAATCACCTACTTTAAACTTCGTTCCGGCATTGTCCTTATCGCTGGTCTGTATCAGCGCTCCGTCTGCTTCGCACAGGTACAGACCGGTCTTCTTATTCACAAAGCGAAGGGTTGTCCAGGGTGTCCCGTTCCCTTCCACAAACTCCGTCTTCCAATAGCTGTACTCCGGCTCCTCGGACGGGATCTGCCCGCTGTTTCCTGCCGCGTTAAAAGCCTGTACCGTTCCTTTGATAACATCCGCCGTAGCCTTAACGGAGAATCCAAACGGCAGCAAGAGTGAAACAATCATTGTCACCACAAGGAGCATTGAAACCAGTTTATTTGTTTTCATCCGAATCCCTCCCAGCATCATTCTTATTTGTAGTGGTTGTCGGTTTCTTTCTCGTGATAAAGAAGGCAGCAACAAGAGCCCCTATCACCATAACTCCGGCTATAACGGCACATATGATAAAGAACGTTTTATTTTTGTCATTCTTTGTCCCGGTTTTATCCTTGTCCGTCTTGTCCTCATCCTTCTGTGTATCCTTGCCCGGATCCTTCTTGTCATCACCGGCCGGGGTTGTTGTCTTATCTCCATCCGTGACCGTTCCGTCGGTTGTTCCGGCAGGATTGTCGGTATCGGTGCTCCCCGGCTGACCGGCTTCGCTGCCCGGTGTGTTCGTATTCTTATCGCCGGTCGTACTGCCGCCATGCGTGGTATCTGAACCCGGTGTGGAAGGATTGTTGTTATTCTGACCATCGCCGCCGGTATTCGTATTTCCACCGGAAGGGTTCGATGACGGCTTCGCCGCCAGTGTCAGCGTATTGTAATACTGTACCAGGCTTCCTTCGCCGGTATCCCAATTATAACCGACTCCATCATTGTTGCCTGCCCCCAGCGTACTGGTATAGCCGCCGTCATTTCCTACCATATAGCAGCCGATGCCCCACTCGCCGCTCTTTAATGCAAGTGAAGTAAAGTTTCCGCCGCTGCCTGTCACCTGTAGCTCCGAAAGCGGGATTGCAATCTCCAGATTGTACACACCGCCTGCCACCTCTCTGGAAGCGGACTTGCAGCTCTTCGCAATGCTGGCTTCTTGGAAATTCTGGCGGGAAATCCCCATCAGGCCATCCTCACCCACAACGATACATTTGAAGGTATAGAAGATCCCGGCTTTTCCGTCCTTGATCTTCTTATTGGGGCTCAGATCGATCTGAAACTTCGCATCTGTAATATCAACGTTCCTGGCCGTGATCCCCACATACAGATGGCCTTCATCCCATGCGAAGGAGTAGGTCAGATCCGGGAAATTGGCATTCGCAGTCGTGGGATCCGACTCTGCAAGGTTATAATAGAACAGGCTCAGGTTCGAGCTGTTAAAGGGCACTGCCGGACCGTATTCACTGCTGTTCACAACACCATCGATGGTGGGCGTGCCGTATGCTGCGGTATATGAGGAGCCGGCTGCCCTTACGTTCATGGGAAGGAAAGCAACCATCAGAACCACAGCCATTGCCAAAACTATTTTTGAATCGAAAATCCTTTTCACGCTTGTGTTCCTCCTTACTCTGCATGGTAGGCGTAATTGAATCTGCCGTAAGGCATCGTATCGCCCAGGGTGTAGTAATCCGTAACCACCGAATACGCTGTTCTGCTGTCCGCCCACTTGAAGTTCAGGCTTATCCCGGTACCGGAGAGTCCAAGCACCGACTTGGGTACAGAGACCATCATCTGGTTGCCGTACACACGGAATTTTGCCTCGCCTGCTGTCTCAAAAGAGGTGCCATTGTACCTCGCAACCGTTGATGTGCCGTCGGAAGAGGCACTGTAATTCACGATATACTCATAACCATTCCAGGAATTGTCAAGTACGCCGTCCGTATCCAGGAACAGGTTCATCCAGCTTCCGGTGCTGTAATCATCGGTAATATCCTTCGCTGTCTGGACATAGAAGTATACATTGTCACTGTCCTGGGTTACCTTTGCATAGATCATCTCATTGCGTCCGGTGGTATTTACATACCGCTGATCGCCATATCCCAGTGCATCTCTGCGGATACCGCCCTCCGGCATGTCTGCGTAGGTAGCGGGGATCGCGCTCCACTGACTGAAATCACCGCTGATATCGATGGTCTTCTTCTCGGTCTGTGTCACTTTGGAACCCGTATTCTTGAACTTACGGATATTCTCCACCATCTGCATGTAGTAGTTGTCGCCGAATCCGCCCTCCATGGGCTCGATATCACGGCTATACTCCGGTGTCATAAGGTCGAATACGATCAGTTTTCCCTTGTCCCGGTATACACCTGCGCGCCATTCATTCCACTGAAGGATCAGCGCTGTCTCCGCATCCGAATTGATGGCGGTATCCCATTCCTCCTGGAAATTGTAACCGTACAGAACGGAATCGTCCGTTATGTTATCATCCCCGTCATGATAGCTTCTGCCGCGGCTGCCGCCTGTCTTTGCGGTAAGTCCATAGAGGACATTATCACTCATGTAAGAGGATGAGTTCTGCGCTACAGACACCGGGATCACACCGTGCTCCCCGTTAAAGTCATAGCGTACACGTGCAACATCATTGAAGTCGATCCAGGGATATGCGCCGTCAACATCTGCAATTCCTGGCCACTGGCTGGCACGGAAGGTAAAGAAGTTCTTGCAGGAGGTAGGAAGCGCGGTACCGATGATAAGCGGCTTTCCATCCACCATATACCAGGTATCGGGATATTTGTTCTGCTCATAAATGTCGGAATAGATTGTTAAGATCGTTGCGACGGAATCGGTATTGGTATAGAACGCAACCTGCGGTGCGTCCCAGCCTGCCGCCCGGTATTCGTGCAGCAGCTTCATCACCTTCAGCGCTTCTGTGGTAAACGCCATACCGTTGGTGGTATCAAACACCAGATAATCCACATCTGCATAGGTCAGCATCTCGATATGCTTCCGTAAAATGTAGTCATCGCTGGTGTGATAGTACCCGAACATGGGCTTTGCCCACCAATAGTGGAGGCCGTAGGTAAGCGAGTCCCCTGCATTTAAGACATCCTCGAAGATCTGCGGCACGGTGGTGCCGTCTGCTCCAAGTGTGTAGAAAACAGCTACCTGCCTTCCGTTGTCGCCGCTGCCTGTAGTAGACAGCGTTCTTCCCACGCCGTCAGTGGCAACCGTTGCATTCTTTGATATGATGCTGTCCCCACTGATGCTGACGTAGTCCTTGTCCGATTCCTGGAGGATATTTCCTCCCACCGCACTCTGATAACGTGTGGTTTCCACCGTCACAGAATCAGACGTTACCGGGGTCTTTGTTCTGTCCGCCATTACTGCTGCCATACTCCCCACCAGACAGCCGGCCAGGACGATTGCCGTAGTTCCGATAAAAAACTTCCTTTTCATAAAATCTCTCCTTTCTTTTATTGAAAAATTCATTAACCGACAATTCCGGCATTATCTATGGATTCAACAAACGCACGCTGTGCGAAAATATAAAGTATTGCAAGGGGCAATATTACCCAGAGCGCGCCGATATTCTGCAGGTTGCCCGCTACCGCCATGGGCGCTCCCACCCCCACCTTGTTTATTGCATTTGAAAGAATGTTGGTATCCTGGAAGAACAGCCCGTTATAGAGGGTATCCGTCCATTGCCAGGAGAAGGAAAGCAAAAACACGGTGGTAAGTATCGTGGTTGCCGACGGCAGCATGATCTTAAAGAAGGTTTTGTAAACGCCACAGCCGTCGATAGCCGCCGCCTCGTTTAACTCCTTTGGCATATTGATGAAAAACTGCCGCGTCAAAAATATGTAAAGCCCGTTTTTGAAGCCTGTTCCGGTTGCCGCCATAATGAAAGTGGGCCAGGGCGTATCAATAAGATTGATAAAGCCGAGAAACATCTTAAAGCGTACAAACAAAGGAACCAGTATAATCTGCGGCGGTATGATAAGCATCAATATAACCATGGCAAACAGCAGCTTGTTTCCCTTAAACTTGAACCGTGCGAAGCCGTAACCCACAACAGCCGCCACAGCCGTCTGCAGGAATGCCACCACCAGGGAAATGAGCAGGGTATTTCCAAAGGACTTTAAGTAGTCCATTTCCTTTAAGACCTGAATGTAATACTGCAGGGTCGGGTTCCTCGGAAAATACTCCACCGTCGGATCGATCAGGTCATCATAGCTCTTGAATCCGTTTATGATCTTCGTGAGAAACGGATACAGGATGACATAGCAGATCCCCACGATTATGACGGCACGTACTATGTACCACAATATAAATTTTGCCTTTGTGCGCATCCTTTTCTTATTTTTTACTACAGAAACCATCCTCAGATCTCCTCCCTACTTATTGATATAGGTAATCCGCTTAGCGGTAACCTTGAATACACATATCAGCACTGCCAGAATGATCACGAAGTAGACCCAGGACACTGCGGAGGCATATCCCATCCGATTCAGCGAGAACATCTGGTTCTGCACATATTTCAGCATCCCGTAGGACGGGTTCGTAAAGGAATCTACAATGGTATAAACCGTATTCACAAGGATCATCGGCGTGATCATGGGGAAGGTGATCTTCCAGAACTCTTCCCATTTTGTGGCCCCTTCCATCTTCGAAGCCTCAAATATGGAAGGCGAGATCCCCTGCAATGCCGACAGGAATATCAATATCTGTACACCGGAGCGGTTCACTATGGTATAGGTATTGTCAATGGCGTAGATGATGACCGAGGTTATACCCTCCGGCAGGTTCATGGAGAGGAGCATTGCTTCCAGATCGAAGAAGGAAGACAGCTTATCTCCGCCGAAGGCTGAGCCAACCGCACTTCCGGCCGTCTCCACCACCGACGACGCCGTGGCGGTATCCACTGCTGCGATTATGCCTGTGGAAAGGATCACCGGAAGGAAGAACAGGGTTCTTGCCAGACCGCGCCCTGCAAACTTCTGATTGAGGATACTGGAAATAAAGAAGCTGTAGGACAAAATGATAATCGTATCCACAAACGTCCCGCGGACAGTGTTCAGCAGCACCTGCCGATATTCCACATCCGAAAGAAAGGCTGTCTGAAAGTTCTTCCATCCCACAAAGGTTGCCGTGACATCGCCAAAGCCGATCTGCACATCGCAGAAGGCATAGTAGAAGGACTGTATCACGCATGGCAGGAAGATGAACACCAGACCGATCAGCAGCGGCAGGATAAACACATAACCATGCATGCCGTTACGTTCGGTAAGTGATAAAGAGAAACGTTTGCGCTTCTTCATTGTATTTCCCCCCTCTCATTGCAAAAACAAAAGGAATTGCTTTCCACCGATATACTGCCATCCGTCTGCACTGCGGCGGTCTTATTGATATACGCCTTATATCCATTGGAATAGGTCACTCGTATCAGTCCGTTGGGAAGAATACTGTGATCTTCCATCACTGCTCCTGCAACGGCTGTGTAGAAATCCGCAAGCTGTTCACTTACCGCTTCGATCTCCTTCGTCCAATAGTCGGCCGACGCACTGTAATAGCAGGTATATTCTGTATCCGAAAGTACGGACATATCACCGGTAATGATCCGCCAGCAGGGATTCGCGCCGCTCTCTATCATATCCAGCAGGGCATCCTCATAATTCTCAGCCTCATTCAGGGGCGTTACCGAGTAAGGGACGATTCCGTGGAGAACCATGCCGGCAAATGGGATCTCACAGTCCGTAAGCTCTGACTTGCTGCTGCCTGCCGGGACATTGGTAAATGCGTCGCCATACTTTAACGCATAAGCGTTTATGCCGTCTAATTTAAGCTGAAGCCCGGCCTCCTTCAGTTGTTCCAGGGTCTTGCAAAGTAAGACCTTGCTTTCCTCCCGCGGAACCCTGCGGCTTTCATTAAAATCGGAATACAGAAGTGACGCCGCATCCTTCACCAGGAGATTCCTGCTGCTGTAATCCGTATATGCCTTCAAGAATCCCTGACCGATCTTCTCGTACGACATGGGCGAGATCAGGAAACTTCTCTGATCCTCCATCAACTGCCCGGTGGACAGATTGTAGACCGAATAAAAGGCATATCGCTTGTTGATGGACTTGGCTATGTCCGTGTTGCTCTTTATCCCGTTCCCGCTCTTCGCCACTGTCTGCAAGGAAATCACCGGATAGACAAGGTCTTGTTCCAGCAGCTCATCCCGCTTAGCCTCGGAGCCTAAGGATGCCACGGACTTTAATTTCATGGGGGCGCTTCCATCCACGCCGCCGTTAAACATACCTTCATAATTAACCCGGAGCTGTTCTGCGCCAACAGCCGATATCCATTTCTGCACCGATGCATAATCGGAGGCTGCCAATACCGCATCGGTGGTAACGCCCAGCACCGTCTTCTCACCGCTTAGCGCCCCGACAACATTCACATCGCTATACCAGTCCGATCCGCCCTCCTCTGGGATAAGCGCACCGGCCGCTGTAAGATAAGAGCGATAATAATCCGCCATTCCGCTGTAGGAAGCGCGATCGTCATACAGCAGGTGATAGCGCACCACATATGGCCGATCGGTGACACGCTGGGAATAGGCATAATTCTTGTTGTCAGAGCCCTGACCCGACGAGACCGTGCCGCGGATACGGTAGTAAAACCAGGGCATGATCATATTACGCACATAGATCTGGTTGGCACGATGAACATCGATGCCGCCCATGGCATCCCCGCTCTCCATAATCGCAAATACAGACGCATCGCCTGACTTTATTCCAAAGACCGGAAAGGAGGCTGCCGCTGACAGTTCTGAGACGGACTCCTTCTCCTCCGCTTCATCGTCACCGTAGAAGACAACTCTTAATTCGTCGCTGCCGGATGCTGTGCTGTCATTGTAGATAAGGGAACCTGATCCGTCCGGAAGGAGCATATACCCCTCGTCCGCCGCCGTGTTGGCGCCAAAGCCCGGCAGAACCGACACACGGTTCAGATAGAAGTCCTCCGGCTCATTGATCCCTGAAATATCTACCGTGACAAGAAGATCCGCGTTGTCCAGGGTATAATTGACGGTGATCACAAAATTCGGTATGGTAGAGGTCAGCTCCCCATCGGCTCCCATCTTCTCCTCTTCCTCGTCCACATCAGCCCGTGTATAACCCAACTGCTTGCATACCGCCTCGATGTTGTCCGTCTGAATATAGGTTGCCGAAGGATTTAACTCGTAACGTGTTCCATCCTCACTCTTATTATAAGTAGCTTTCATTCTTCCCCAGCTGGAGGAAGAGAGCTTCTTCTCCTCTATGGCTGCCTTGGCCGCCTTCTCTATCTCCTCATAGGTTTCCGCTGAGATAATCTGGAAGATGACTCTGCTCTTCATATCCGTACCGAAGGAATACCGCACCGACAGAACATCATCCAAAACCTCTGCGGCAACCTGATCCTTCTGCTCACCGTCATAGCACTCAGGATAAGAGGTGACGGTGACCTCCGCATTATCATTGCGGTAATAGTCAACAACGAGCTGCGAATAGGCATATTTTTTCTGATCCTCCGAATAATTCTCCGCATTCTCGTCGTAGATTGCTTCGTTGGAGTACCATACCTTCGCGGTTCTTGTATCGATAAGAGCAATATCGTAAGAAGATCCCATATACAGCTCAACATATTCATTGGAAAGCATTTTTGTCATTTCCGAACGTATTTTATCCGCCTCGGCCGGATCCTGATGTGGCAGCACTGTCTCGTCTATATATCCATCGGATACCCCCGTATATTCCGGGATGTTCAGATTCTGACTGCCGGAGGAACACGCCGCAAGGGATACCATAAGGAGCATTGCCAGAACAGGAACCGTATGCTGTTTTATTTTTTTACAGGCAAACATCTCGTCAACCTCCTATGTATGCTATAAATATCTGGCTGAAAACTCGGTACACACCGTCGTCACAAATCCTATCATCTGCTGGATGAGATTAAAGAACAAAAGCGCAATATACGCGATCACGCACATTCCGAAGATAATGCATATCACCATGAGAAGTCCCTTCCCCAGAGAATAATTGTGCGTCATCAGAATGCTCACCAGTATCAGAAATGCTGTCCAGATAATGGCAAACGTACTTATCGTCGTATAGAACGCCCTCTCATTGTTCACAAAGAAATTACTCAGCGGGATCAGCAATATCTGGCTGATGATAAGCGGGAGTAGTGCATATCCCGTTGCCCGGTAGATATCCTTAAAGGTTCCCTCTCCGTCGAAGAGACAGGTAAATCCCCAGTTGGCAATGCAGTAACAGAAAAACAATGCGAGAACCGTAAATATCTGCTTTAACGCCTGGAACTCACCGCGGTCGTAGGAATTGAACAAATATCCGGTCATATACCCAGACATTACGGAAAGCAGGGTATAGAGCACCAGCAAACACGTTGCCGCCCTTACGCTTCCCTTGCCCTCGTGCTTGATATCCCAAAATCCCTTGAAGGGGCGCACGGCAATATAAAAACCATATTTCATTTCAGACCAGAATTCTTTCATACCAGGTTTCCTCCGCTCATTCTGTTTTTAAGGCTCAAAGGATCATTCATCCTTCACATAGCGATAGATCTTCCTTGCCAGCCGCCATACAACGGAGCATGCCGCTATGCATAAGATCGAGATAAAGATCACCGGAAAGACCGTTTTCATATTCTCTTTTCGCAAGAGCTGTTTCGCCTTGGAATAGTTTTCTTTATCATTCGTCAGCTTAAAGCAGTCCATCGCCTGTTCATATTGGCCCTCGTTCATATACGATTGTCCAAGTCCCACAAAGGCATATTCAAAGTTGCGGTTGCAGGCTGCCACATCACTCCAGAGCGCATATGCTTCGTCAAAATTGCCGTTGTACTGTGCAGAAACTGCGTCAAACACAAGACTGCCATAGGTTGTAGGCTCATACACGAACAGCTTTGCTGCCTGCGCATCGAGAACCACCAGCCTGTCCCCCGCATAAGTAAGGGAAGAAACCCGCGCAAAGCCCTTGTCCGTTCCGTTTCCGCCGAAGGCACACAGCAGATTTCCGTTGTTGTCATATACGAAGATGTGACCGTGGGCGGAATCCAGCATGGCATACATACCGTCGGTGGTGTACGCGACATCCACGATCTTGGAAAACTCTTCCTCGTATTCAAGATCCCCCACCGGCGCACAGAAACCGTTTCTTTTTAAGACATCGCTTCCCATGGTGTTCAGCTTCTTAATGGGCGTCACCGATCCGCTGGTGTCATGGGATTTGATGACTGCCTCCATCTTCTCCGCGTCAAGTGTGCCGATGGTGCCGTATACAAAGCCTTCCTCGTCGATGGCAATGTTGTTGTATTCGGTGGGTACATACTGCTCCATCTTGGCTAGCTGCTCCTGGGTGGAGAACTTACGCCATATCATCTGTACGATGTTGTACTGAACCTTCGGTGCTCCCATATATCCCACAAAACTGCCGTTTGCATCAAGCTGCAAAATACCAAGATTATAATTTCGTGCCACCACGTAGATCCGGCCCGATGAATCCACCGAAAGCTTTATAGGGTTAAAAGCCGAATCTGCGTTTACACCGGTAAGGTTTGCGGGCTTCTCAATGCAGAGCTGGACGTTGCCCTGGCTGTCACACTTTAAAATCCGGTTATTTCCGGTATCGGCAATGTACAGCGTCTCATTTTCATCCACGTAGATCCCTTCGGGCACGCGAAGCTCTGTCCCGGTTCCATCCGGCAACGTGAAGGAGGACAGCGCACCCGCCAGTTCATAATCGCCGTCATAGATCAGGATCCGGTTGTTGTTGGTATCTGCGATATAGAATCTGCCGGAATCGCTGTAAAAAATATCCTGCGGGGAAACCGCCGTGACATCATCTGCCGCAAGAAGGATTTCCCTGGATACGGTATAAGCACCGGGTGCCTCGACAGCCTCATTTTTCCGGTTGTACAGATAAGATTCTGCCGAAACATCCAGGTCGGCGAAGGCCGCAGCCACAAGTGCCAAAAGCAGAGCCGCAATGTATTTCCCAGACTTCATAGCGCTCCTTCCTTTCCGATAATCATTAGTCTTTTATACCCGAAGACCCCATTGTTTCCACAATATTGGACTGTGAGATGATGAAGAACAACAGCGGTACCAGAAGCATCACTACCGATACTGCCGCTCCCACGCCCTGTCTTGCGATACCTGCGGATACGATCTGTGACATGGCATAGTTCAAGGTTTTCTTATTCTCGGTATAGATATAAGGTGTATTTCCCACTGTCCAAAGTGTCTGTACGGAGAAGATTGCAAGGGTCAGCCACGCCGGCTTTACCATGGGGAAAACGATCTTGAAGCATTTTATAAATTCGCTGGCCCCATCAAGCTCGGCGCTCTCCAGCAATGCGGGATGAACCATCTGCTCGATAAACTGCTTCATCAGAAACAGTCCCAGAGGCAGGGCAAATGCCGGAAGAATCAGTGCAAGATGGTTATCCACCAGATGTAGCCTGGACATTACGATAAAGGTCGGAATCGCCGTAACCGAAGCCGAGAACATCAGCGAGGTCTGGATGAGCTTGAATATGAACCTCGAACCGGGAAAACGGTAGCACGCCAGCGGGTATGCGCACATCGTGGCAATCATGATATGACCGATACTGCCTACCACCGTTATGAACAGGGTATTGAAAAAGTATCTTGAAAAAGGTACCCATGAGGTGTTCATCAGCTCAAACAAACCGCTGTAGTTCTTCGTAGTCGGGTTCCGCACAAAGAAGCGCGGCGGGAAAATCCACAATTCGTTATTCGGTTTTAAGGATGTAACCACTGCATATACGATGGGCAGCAGCATAATAACCGCCAGAAGCATAAGGCAGATAATTAAAGTGATATCGCCGCCCACCGATCTGGATAACCTCTTTTTCATTAAGTACCAACCTTTCTCAACAGATACTGGATAAGCTTGTTACAGCCGATCATGGTAATAAACAGCAATGTCGCAATGGCACAGGCATAACCCATTTCATAGCGGATCGTACCGTAATCCGTCAAGTGATTCATGACCGTATGTACTGCATAACTGGCGCTGGGGTAACCCATGATCTGTGTAATGATATCGCCCACGCCAAAGGCGGAGGTGATACTCATAACAGCGCCGAACATCAGCTGCGGCTTCATGAGCGGCAGTGTGATGTACCACAATTCCTGCCAACGGTTCTTAATACCGTCGATGGCCGCCGCCTCATAATACTGTCGGTCAACACCCTGCAGTCCGGCGATAAACGATAGGAACGTGGTGCCAAGACTCATCCACAGAATGATGAGTATCATGATCCCCATCATATATCGCTCGTCGGTAAGCCAGCTTATGGGCTCGTTGATAAGTCCGAGCTGCATCAGCCAGGAGTTCAGGAAACCCTTTGCATCCGCCGCAAACAGGTAAGTCCACACGATGGTCATACCGCCCGATATGGACGGCGCATAGAACACAATGGTGAAGACAACCCGAAGCCCCCTTGGCAGATCATTGATGAGCCATGCAAAAAGCAGTGCCAGCAAATATCCGCCGGGTCCGGTTATCACTGCAAAGATCATCGTGTTCTTGATACCGGTCAAGAAAATCTCATCGTTGATAAATAAGCGGAAATAATTCTTCAGTCCTACAAACTCCGGTGGTTCCAATATGTTAAAAGAGGTAAAGCTGAAAATGATCGCAATCACAACCGGGATCACAACAAAGGCCGTAAACAGGATCAGATAAGGGGCCATCAACACATAATGCATTTTATGGCGTTTTATCTGCTTGCACTGATAAGCAAGATCTCTTCGTATACGGGCCTTCAGGCTGCCCTTGCTGTCTGCCATAGCTCTCACTTCCTTTCCGTTCAGCCCGCGTCAGGCGCAAACTGTTATTCCAGGTGAAATTCCTCACGTTTTAATAGAATCTCTTCATCAATGGCGTTGATATAAGAGCGAAGCGTATCACGGGCATCGCTGTTTTTGTTGTAGACAGCCTTTAACGCAAAGTCCACATTTCGCGATGTCATATAGCCGCCGGGAACCTCCGGCACACCTGCAAGCGCTTCCAACTGATCCAGGATCACCGCGCGTTCCTCCGCAGTCCAGGGCAGCATGGATATCGCCTCGATATTCGCGGTGTTGTATCTTGCACCGCTGCCCAG
>CAKSAI010000003.1 GCA_934434905.1 uncultured Lachnospiraceae bacterium
GTTTCTTTCCCATCGTACGCACCTATGTTGCTGACATCAATGGAACATGTTACCTTCTGTCCGTTTCTCAAAGCCTCCAGGGAAATGCTCGCACGATCCAACTGCATGTTATTATATGCAAACTCTGTATAAGACAAACCATAACCAAATGGATAATAAGGTGTTGCAATACTATCCTCATAACTGTATTCTGTTCTGATTCCATAGTATCCGTTATATACATTTGTTGACATATTATAATACATCGGCACATGCCCGGTATTGCGTAAAAACGTAATCGCTGTTTTCCCGCTCGGCACCACCTTGCCGAACAGCAGATCACAGGCTGCCCTTGCAGTCTCGCTTCCGGAATGCCATGCATAAAGAACCCCATCTAATAAATCAGCAATTCCCTCCATCGCCAGCGGTCTTCCGCAGAAGAATACTCCGACCACTTTTTTTCCCGAATATTTTGCTTTGCGGATCAACTCCATCTGGGCAGGTGAAAGTGTGAGATCGGCCATGCTTCTTCTTTCGCCTGTCACCTTCTGACTTTCACCCAAGGCTAACACAACCACATCCGCCTGGTACATCACACGAACGGAATCATCATATAATCCTGCAGGATCCTCTGAGATCAGGATTCGGTCCTTTCCTGCTGCCTCTGCCATTGCTTCATAAAATGTTGCATTTTCTTCGGCACGTCCTTCCAGACACCAACTACCGTTTAACGCCCCTCTTTCATGCACAAAAGGCCCCAGAAGTGCAATTTTTGTCTCTTTATCAAGCGGCAACACCTTCTTGTCATTTTTCAACAATACCATACATTCCGCCGCTAATTCTCTCGCACATTTCAAATGCTCCGTGCGATCAACGACAGGCAGTTTGCAGTACGGAATCATGATCGGACGCGGCGCGGAAGGAAATCCGTGGATTTTCAAACAGATTCTTCTTGAATTTCACCATGAGAATGCGGCGCACGGCAGTATCTATGGTTTCTACAGACACTCTATTCGCCTCTACCAATTCTTCCATATACTTAATGTAAAACTCATCACACATATCCATATCCACACCGCAATGAATGGACAATTCTGTACAATCCTGCGGCGTAGCCGCCACACCCTGCCTCATAAGGCGGGAAGGAGTACCCCAGTCAGAAACAACGAAGCCTTTAAAGCCTAAGTAATCCCGCAGGATCTCTGTCATATAATAGTGACTTCCCGAAACGGGTTCACCATTAATATCATTAAAAGAAGACATGATCGTGTCTGCACCTGCTGCGATCGCCTCCCGGAAAGCAGGCAGATAATAATTATATAAACTGTAAGATGATATTTCTGTCCTATAGTAGTCACGGCCGCCCTCTGATGCACCATAGCCTATGAAATGCTTCGGGCAGGTTACCATTGATGTCTCCTTTGCAATATCTCCGTCCTGAAAACCTTCTATGATCGCTCTTGCCATATGTCTTCCAACCGTCGGATCCTCACCCGGCCCTTCGATAATCCGTCCGTAACGAGGATCCCGGCACAGATCAAGCATCGGGGCAAACGTCCAATGAATGCCAAAGGAGCTGGCCTCTACTGCCGTATTTCGGTATGCCTTCTTGACCAATTCATCATTAAATGCCGCCGCCATTGCAAGAGGAACCGGATACACAGTCCCATGACCGTGTATCACGTCTCTTCCATATATCAAAGGAATGCCGTGAGGGCTTTCTTCTATCGCAACTCTCTGCAATTCATTACAAATTGCTGTGTTTACTTTTTCCTGCGGATCATTCCCCGCCGTAGAACTCGTGGCAAGAATCAATGAACCGACCTCGCCCTTGCGGATCTTCTCCTTTATAGCGTCAAGATTGGCACCTATTGACGGTGAACACACCATATTTAACTGCCCGATTTTTTCCCGCAGGCTCATGCTGCTTAACAGCTCTTCTACTCGCCTGTCAATATTCTTATCCATCTTGCAATCCTCCTATGACGATCTTACTCGCCGGTAATACCGGATTTTTCAATACTTTCTACAAACTGCTTCTGCAGAATGATGAACATAATTAATATCGGCAGACAGGACAACATCGTTCCTGCCAGTGTCACCGCCTCGTTAATACTCATTGCCGGATCCACGCCGGCCCCTGCATTGGCATAAAGGTCTGCATAGGACGCCGCAAAGCTTCCAAGCTTCATCGGAAGTGTCTTGATCACTTCTCCAAAATAAAGACCGGATTGTCTGGTCTCGTTCCAATACCACACAAACGAAAACAACATACTGAGCACAATTGCAGGCTTTGCGATGGGAATCGCAATCTTGTAAAACACCTTGTATTTTCCTGCCCCGTCGAGCTCCGCCGCTTCATCTAAAGAAACCGGATAACCGTTGAATACCTGTTGGAACACCAGAATAAACACTGCGGATTTAAGTCCCTGTCCCAGCAGTGCACTGAGCCATAACGGAAGCGGGCTGTCCAGCATATTATAGTTGTTGAACATCACATATCTTGGTATCAACAATGTCTCTACCGGCAATACAAAGGTTGCCAAAACCAAAATAAAGATAATTCCTTTTACCTTCACATTAAAACGTGCAAGCCCATACCCGGTAACCGCCGCTGCAATCGTCTGAAGCACTGCCGCAATCAGTGAAATGTAGAGAGAATTCCAAAAGCTTTTTCCAAAGTCCAAGGTTTTAAATGCCTTCGTGTAGTTCTCAAAATACAGCTTTGTCGGCACCCATGACACCGCAGGATTCATCAGGTCTTCCGGTGACATAAAACTATTTATAAACATGTAAAGGAACGGATATAAAAATATAAACCCAATGCTGATCAAAAGTGCGTACATGATAACTTTTTTCAGTATACTCGTCCCCTGATTCACTCGGAATCGTCGTTTCATATCTTATCGCTCCCTTCTTTCAAAAAATTTGATAAATCCGAATATCACCAGCAATATAAGAATGATCGTCCCTGTATAGATCCACGCCATCGCTGTGGAGTAGCTATAATATCCGAGTTCGTGGTCGAACATTTTTGCTGCAATATAACTGTTGACTGCGTTCGTAGAATCATTTGCCAGTTCAACAACTGTATACAATGCACACACCAGAATCGTGGGCATGGTATACGGAAGTGTAATCTTCCAGAACATTTCCCAGCCGGAGGCGCCGTCAATAGACGCTGCCTCGTAGAGCTCCGGGCTGATTCTCTGAATCGCAACAAGCAGGATCAATATCTGCACTCCGGAGTACCAGAGCACCGTTACCAGATTCTCCATTACAAACATACACGGCGAACGGAACACTTGCGGCAATGCCTGAATGAATGAGAATAGCATCGGTGATGCCTCTGTGAAATCCACGCTGTACTTTCCCAGAAGTCCTGAGATGATCGGACCACTCATGATTACTACCGGCATAAAAAAGATCGTTCTGAAAATACCTCTGCCTTTGTATTCTTTTTTGAGCAGCAGTGCCAGGAGTAATGCAATAATAACAATAATCGGCGTGGCATAGCAGATAAAACCAAGGGCCTCTAAAAGCTTGGGTAAGAAAAATGAATCCCCATGAAACGCATAATTGAAGAATTCTGTTCCTTTAAATGTATACTTGATCCCACTCAGTCCCATCTCAAGCTTAGACAAACTGATCTTTCCCGACAGGATAATCGGATACAGGGAAAGCATCAGAAATCCAATGATCCAAAGGCTCAAAAAGGAATAGCCGATCAGGGAATTTCTTCTGCGCTTTGTCATTTTAAACGGAATCTTTGACTTTTTCATCGCTGCTCCTCCACTGTATAACCACCCGCAGGTACGGTTATGCCTTCTGCTGTCACATAATCTTCGTCGTTATAATTCACATAAATATCTACGCCATTATCATAGCTTGTGCAGTACACGCCTTCCGCCTCTACGCTATGACTGGTAATTGCCTGCCCCTTTACATTGGAAAGTGCCCCATTGACCTTGTCATACACGTTCAGGATCTTATCCTCCCAGTCATTGAAGTTGAGTGAGAAATAGTTCTCAAGCGGCGTGTCATTGAGGGAAAAGTTATCTGCTCCCATTACGATAAATGACGGATATGCTCCGTATTCAATCATTTTCAGGATACTTGCATCGGAATAAAAGCCCTGATTCGAATATGGTCCGAAATAATCTACCGAACCCCGAAGCACCATTTGCAAAAAGGGCACACTGTCTGTTTCATAAATATACTGACTGCTCGATACCGGAACATTTACAAGCTCTGACGCATATTTTACAAGATACAGATTCTCTGCATCCAGGATCACGGACTGTTTCGTCTTCTCCATACGTTTTTCAATCTGTTCCTTTACACGGTCTCTGGTGATCTCCTCGCCAATGGTGTAATCCGCATAGAGATATTTTCCCAGGTCCTCAAAAAGCAAGTCAAACTCTTCCAAATCTGACAGACTCTTATCGAGTGCCTTCATCATCTTCTCATGCCTCACGAAATAAGAAGTCTGATACATCAGGCTCTTGTTCGGGATTGTCTTTTGCGCTGCATTCAAAGTCGCATTCAGTGCCGCATCCTGCTTAACACGGATCTGGTCCTGGTTTGCCTTTACCAGGTTTAGGGTAAGGCTGAATTTACCGCCCTGCTTTTCCACAAGATCTCTCAGCTCTGCAATTTCTTTCTTGTTTCCCACTTTCTTCTCAAACTTTGTCGTGCCATAAGAAGCCCCGTGGTAGCCGCCCTTGTTCCAGCCCGAAAGTGTCATGGAAATGTCTGTAATACCGTCTTTCTTCAGCTTCTCCAGTATAGCCTTTGCCTGCTCTGCATCCGTAAGCTCTGCCAGGCCATTTGAGAAAAATCCTTTCTTTACTTCTGAAGCGGCGATATGCAGAAACAGAGAAATATCTCCCTCTTCTATCTTATTCTCCGGCAGTATCTTATTTTTTAACAGCTGCTCTCTGTAAACATTTGCCATACCGGAATAGCTGGCGTTCTCTCCTACAAGAAAAGTAAATGACAGCTTCGGATTTACTGCGTTCATTTCCTCCTGTGGTACGGTTATCACCTTTGAATTGGATATACGTTTATCATATTGACAACGGTAGACAAAATCCGCATAAGCTCTTGAGAACTTAACCGTCTGATTGCCTGCACCTGCCGGTATTGCATTTATCTCCGTGTATAATTCCCCCGAATCTATCGTTGCCAAAAATCCATTCTGGTTTTCCCCGTGAACCATTCCCCACAGGGGAAGTGATAACTGATTCTCATCCGTTGCATAATCATCGGTACGATTCCCATTCAGATTTGATGCACTGATATCTTTATCAATTGACACATCATTGCCATATACCTTACGACTGTAGCCTGACTGATAAGCCTCTGCCTTTTGGAAACGGATCAGTGCGCCCGAACCATCTGGAATCAGCATGTAACCCGGAATGGTATCTTCGTACACGCTTCCTATAAAGCTCATAAAGCTGACCCTGGAAAGCTTACTCTTTCCGGTCTCTTGGATACTCTTATCCTCCATCGCGAAAATCAGCCTGTTCCCTTCAAGGCTTCCCGTAAATGTAAATGAGAGCCCAAGCTTCTTCGCCGATACATCGCAGGAAAACCGATTGTCTTCCCACTTATATTTGGCTTTAAATGGACTTTCAGAGAGCGCACACGATTCCTCTTTGCCTTGAAAATCAAAGTAAGTGATATAGCACATAGAAGTAGCTCTCGCTCTCCATTTTTTGTTTAAGTTATATTCCTCCTTGTCGTCAATGCAGCCCCAGATATAACCGCTTCGAAGGTCCACAATGCGAAGTGCTTCCATATCTTCCTTGTACCACACAGCAAGTGTTCCGTTGTTCATCTTCTCCTCGAAGCCTTCCGTCGTCAGTATACCGACTGCCTCTTCGGCTTGTGTGTACTGTGTATGACGATTCGTAAGAACTTCAAATTTTCCGGTATTACCTGTCTGATACCTGGTGGTATCTTTCTTTTTTGCATCCTCTGCCCTGGAAAAAGACACTGCTGCGATAGCCATAAGGAGAACTGCAAAGACTCCGATTCTTCTGATCATTTTATAATTACGCATGATAGGTCACCTCGCTTATAATGTCTTTAAAGAAGATTACAACCTGTTGTCCGATCAGGTACAGGATAACACATACAATGATTGCCATAATCATAAAAAACAAAGTCAGCAATATAATCTTCACTGTTTCTTTTACCGTATAATTGTGTATCTCCTTAACAGAAATACAGATCAACAGTGCGGACCAGGCAACTGCTATCGCCCATAGATAATGCACGATCACTGCCTCATTTAGAGTAAATACGTAAGTGGATGCAATCACAATCGGTGCAAATATTACATACGGCACCAGGGAATATGCTGTGGCCACATATACGCTTCTGAAAGTACCTTCTCCGTCATTGATCGCACTGATCATATAATTCCCGATCACCCACAAAAGAGCAGGTACAAGGAACAGAACTCCTATCGATAACATGGAGCTGCTCCCCGGGCTTACCAGTTGAAATGAGAAGCTTCTGCCAAACATATCTACCAGATAGATGACAAATGCAAGTACAAAGATCACAGTGGCTGAAGTGACGGAGCCGTGGTTTTTCTTTTTGAGATCATACAGCTCATCAAAAGGATTTTTGAGCATTTTCACCATATAAGACCAGTTGCGTTTCAGTTCTTTTACAACTCGTATCTCCAACGGCCTGCGCTTTTTTATCACTCCTTTTTTGAGCAATATCTTACGTACAAAACTCAGTATAAATAGTACGATCAGCAGCACCAGTACGAAGGGGAGACTGCTCTGGAACCAGTTATTTCGGATCTCCCACATACATTCCGAGTAGGAGCTTTTATCACCGATAATCCGAAACTCCTCTGCCGCCTCCTTAAATCTCATCTGCTGATACAAGACTTTACCATATCCCTGATGCGCCACATAAGACATTCCGTTAAGACTAAGAAGCTCTAACCATGTCTCCTCACTCTCTGCATAAGAGCCCTGGCTTAACTTGTACAGTGCTTCATGCGTTGCAACTGCAAAATCTGTCGGGAAGAACATCTGGAAATACTTCCCTTCTTTATCCAAAACATACAGGTTTCCATTCTCGTCTACATCAACAGCCGTTGCATTGATAAAATGTCCGCTTCGCTCTGTCGTTGCCAACCCGCCAAAGGAAAAAACAACATTTCCGCTGCTGTCGTATTCATAGATGATGCCCGTATTGGTGACTGTAAAAGAAAGTCCGTCTCTATAAGCAGCCACATCTGTGAAGTTGTGTTCGCCCTCAATCAGTTCTTTCGAAAGAATATCGGTTCCTTTCATGTTGTGGTATTTCAGAGAGTTTTCCGTCATGACCCCAACACTGTAAATAGACGTTGCCTCCTGCTGTGTCACACTGTAGATCAGATCCCGCTCTGAGATATCAATGTTATAGATCGCATACGGAATACGATTGAGCAGCTGACTCATCTGCTTTTCATTAAAAATAAGTTCCCTGATTCTATCAGAAAAAGTCATCTTCGTAGCATTCGCCGCAAAGTATCCCTGAAATACGCCTTTCTTATCAAACTGCATAAGCCCCTCATAGGAGCCCTCACCACAAACAAAGATGATTCCCTGACTGGATACGGACACTCCGGTGGGCAAATATTGACTCCTGTCTGAGAACAGATAACTGTCCGGTCTTCCAAGCTTCAGCAATACCTCTCCGGTATGTGACAACTTGAATACGGCCTGCGCGCCCTTGTCTGCCACGTAAATGGCCTCCTCTGTAACAAACAGTCCCATTGGATTGACAAGCGTACCTTCCCCGATACTTGTCATTTCGTGACTATCCATGTCATAGATCACAACATGACCGCCACCGGCTCCGTCTGCTTCTTCCGTCATTGTATCTGAAACATATATTTTATGATTGTAGATAAACAAATCCTCCGGAGCCTGCAGTATTCCTCCTTTCAGGAAAATACTTCCCGGCATATAGGCATCCTGTGTACGAATCCATTCTTTATCCGTGGATAATGTATACGTATAAGATGAACTTTCGGAGGCACTCACCACTGCGGGCATCACCATAACCGCTATCAGCACGGTTGCGAACAATCGAATTATTTTTTTCACTGCGTGCGCCTCCTTACTTGATTCCCGAATGTGCCATAGAGTTCATAACCCTTGACTGCATCACGACGAACAGGATAAAGCTTGGAAGGAACATGATCAGTGATGCCGCTGCCGATACACCTGCTCCGGCAACTACGTTACCGGTCGCATTGCTGAGGGTTGAAACATAAAAGGCAAAATTCTTCAGTGAATCATTGTCTATAAAGTAGGTAGAGCTTTCCGTTGCGCTCCATGCAGACGAAAAGGACAAAATTGCCACCGTCGCAAGCGGAGACTTTATCAGCGGCATCACGATTTTTCTCATGATCGTGATATCTCCCGCACCGTCAATAACCGCTGCTTCGATCAAGGCATCCGGGAGCTGATCTATGAACTGCTTCACAAGAAATACACTTGTGGGCACTGCCAAAAGCGGAAGTATATTCGCCCAGAAGTTATCGATGAGCCCGGTATACACAATTACAAAGTATCTCGGTATCTGTACTGCTACCGGCACAAACATAAGTGCAGTCTGGTTGATTTTAAATAAGGCATTTCTCCCTTTGAATTTCTTCTTAGAGAGAACATATCCTGCACAGGCAGCAATATATATCGTAGACACTACCGTAATCACTGTATACAAAATACTGTTAAAGAGATAACGGCTCATCGGAATATTCGTCTGGCTGGTCAGCGAGAACAGATCAATAAAATTCTGAAAGGTCGGATTCTTCACATACAGCCTCGGCGGATATGCAAAAAGCTCATCTACCGGTTTAAAAGCATTCATCACGATAAAGATGATCGGAAGCGCCATAACGATACAAACCGGTATCATGTACGCAAAGATCTTAATCTGGCTTCGGTCAAAATGGGTAGGAGTTACACCTTTTGCGCGAAGTCTGTTTTTCGTCTTTTTCTTCTTTTTCAGCATAAATCCATTCCTCTCCTAATCTTTCTCAGCAAACAGCTTGTTTGCGCCCGAAGACATCAATTTAATAAATAACAGTAAGATCACAGAGACTGCTGCTGCGTACCCCATCTCGTTTCGGATAAAACCGAAGTCCTCAATATGGGTTCCGATAAGCTGTCCTGCATAGTTCGGTGTCGGGTTACTGCCGGAAAGGGCCACCCCTACACCGCTGGTCTGGAACGTATTCACGATCGCCATAACCGCACCAAATAACATCTGAGGTTTGATGGACGGTATGGTTACATAGAACACTTCCTGGAAACGGTTCTTAACGCCGTCCATATATGCTGCTTCGTAGAGTTCCTTATCTATGTTGGTAATCCCGGAAAGAATCGATAAGAAACCCACACCCATACTGCTCCAGAGAGCGACGATGATCATAACTACCATAAGATAGTCTGACGACTGCAGCCATTTGATCGGCTCTGCAATCACACCAAGTTCCATCAACCAATAATTCAGGTATCCTGTCTCACTTCCATCAAAGATAACTTTCCAGATGTTCGCAATCAGAATCCCACCTGTTAATGACGGCGAGTAGATGATAACCGCCATAATCGTACGCACTCCGTGGGTCAACTGCGAAAGCGACCACGCCAGAAAGAAGGAAAGAATATACCCTCCTACCCCCACAAAAAGTGCATAGGTAATCGTGTTTGGAACAACATATCGAAGAAATGTGGAATCCGTGGTAAATAAGTCGATATAATTCTGCAAACCGATAAATTTCGGCGGCTGAATCGTATTAAAATAAGTAAACGATAAAAGCGCCGCTGCCACTACCGGTATGACAATAAATACACAGAACACGATTCCATAAGGCGTCAAGAGCGCCCAGGGAGGAAGATTGATTTTCTTTTTCAGTTTCATCATTTGTTGCCCCCTTTCGTCTGCTCCTTTAACTTTGCCTTAATATCATTCATGACTTCAATCGGATAGTTCTTCACAAGGTTGCCTGCGCTGTCCACATATCCGAATTCTTTTAGTTTTCTCATAATCTCACGATCCGCCACCAGTTTCGAGGCATCCAGCGCTTCAATCACCGTGTCTCCATTGACCGTGGCATTGGTAAATGCATTACTGATCTCCCGCTCTACAATATAGCTTGCAGGGTGCTGCACATTCTCTTTCTGATCATTCCACACACTCTTGATGACCTCTTTGTGTTCTTCCGGATAAGAAGTCTCTTCAAAAGCTTTTAGGTTTGCTGTATTCCAACGATATTCTGTACCATAAGAAAGCTCCATGGTCTCTGCAAATGCAGTCTGTGTCTCTGCTGAGAGCCACCATTTCAGGAATCTCCAGGCTTCCTCTGACATATTCGTATTATTGAAGATCATACAGGTCGTCATAGACGCATTGCCGCTTCGAAGTACGGTTCCGTCCTCCTGAAGTGTTCCCGGTACCGGTGCAATATCCCAAAGACCTGCAAGCTCCGGTGCTGCCTCCGTCATCTGTACATAAGCAGATACTCCGCCGATTCCAAGCGGTGTATCACCATAACGGAACGAATTGTAGAAGCTTGCCACATATTCTTCCACTGCATACACCTTAAATAGGTCTGTCAGGTTATTCATGGCTGTGATGGTGTTTCCATTCATCAGACCGATTCCGGAACCGTCTTCCGTATAAAGAGTTCCGCCATTCTGATAGATATAAGGTGTTGTTGTACTAAGCGTCTTAAATCCAACCAGATTCGCAATCGGAAGACTGATGTTCTTGTTGTAGCGAAGAAGCGTAGGCATGATCTCCTGCACATCATCCCATGTATCTGGAACTTCTATTCCCAATGTGTCTAAAATATCTTTGCGGTAAAATAACACGCGGTAGTCCTGTGTCTCGGTTGCACCGTATACTCCGCCGTCATATGCACAGGGAACCAGGTTCTCCAGGTTGTATTCCGAATTGTAGAAGGATAAGAAATCCTCATACTCCGTCAAATCCTTCGCCGCACCGCGAATCGCAAATTTGTATGGTGTTCCACTGCTGGCTCCAAGCACCACATCCGGATTCGTTCCGGCTGCTGATGCAAGCACGAGCTTCTGCTCACTTGGCATAATAGATATGTCTACCTTCAATCCTTCCAATTCTTCTGCCGCATCTACCATGCTCTGTAATACCTGTACGTATACCGAAGAACGTGACATCCATACCTGAAGCGTATCTTCACTTCCAGAAGTTCCTTTTGTGCTCTCCACCGCTTCCGGATTAAGAGAATATAAAAACTTTCTCACAGAGTTTGCGATACTTATGGCAGTTGATGTCTTCTTCTCCCGAAATGTCTCATTCGCTGCCTTTATATATAACTCATCAACGTCCAGATTTGACCGTGTCAGGTTATTGATAACCGTATTTATATGCTTGACTGCAGAATTGTCACCTGTGTTAAAGAGATCCAGTTGGTTTGGGATCAGTCTCGGTTTTTCCAAAAGCTGCCCCAATACCTGCGCCGCATATAACAAGCTGTCTGCATAGGTGGGTTTTTCACCCTCAAGCACTTCCAACTTCTTATATACTTCCTCTATTCTCTTTATATATCCTTCCATATCTTCTACTGCATTTGGAAGATATGCATCCAAATCCCATGTACGATTCTTGTCGCTTACACCTGCCGTGATCTTGGTAATGTCCATACCAAGTGCATTCATATCCGTTACCAGACTTTTCAGTTCCTCGTAAATTGCTTTTGCATCTCCCAGCTGCGCAGTCATAGCGATCGTGTGACGCCCTTTTTCTAAATAAATCTGATATGCCTCTCCTGCTTCATCGGAAAGGAACATCGTCTCATAAGCCAGATTTTTTGTCTGCGGAAAAGGAACCAGTGAAAGCTCTGCAAAGGGGAGTATCCCGTCAATCTCTATCTCGCGGTATACTTTCTTATTGACAGCGGAATTCTGGCAGAAATTGACACCAAGCTCATACCAGCCGTCCGCTTCTACCTCAAATTCCCACATTACCTTCTGTCCTGCGCTTCCAAACGAACTGCCGTCTAATGTATTTATCATACGGTAGTATGTATTATAAGGCGTCAGCGACGGCTTATTTGTATTGTTACTACGGATATGCGCGTCGGATTTAATCGAAAAATCTTCTCCTTGCACAGTCACAATACCAATTGACTCTCCGTTTTTTTGAATCCCCCTGCGATACTCCTGGTAAGATTTTGACTCTTTTTCTTCATACAGCCAAATCCCTTCTATCACAACACTCTGGGTTGTGTTTGTTATCACAAGATTTCCGCCCGACAAAGATAGCACGATATCTTCCATGTTGATATCGATATTATCCTGCAATGGGGAAAATACGCTCTCTGTACAAACCACCTGCGTATTTGCTCTTTCGTTTCCATAGCGGTCCGTTGGGTAACGTTCCCCCTGTACACGATCCTGCCATACAAGCGGCAAATATGCCGTATAGTTTGCTTCTCCGTAAACAACAGTAAAAAGAACGTCCGACGGTTCCGCCGTTTCTGCATGGTACGAAATACCGATTTTATGACTGCCTGTAAGCTCCTTTGGAACTTCCACAGTCAGGTTATCGCCTTTTGCAAACACAAAAGAACCGTCAACCGCCTGTCCGTTATGTTTTATCGGCTGCGCGCGCCAACCATTCTGATATACGGAACGGTCGATCCATGTCTGCGCGGATCGTGATGTCAAATATTCTGTTTGTACACGCTCCTTGTTCGCACTGGGAGCTGTTGCTGTTATTATGCCCAGCAGCAGGATTGCCGCAATTCCTACGGCAATTCCTACTTTACCAAATGCAATTTTTTTCATATATCTGTCCTCATTTGAACACTTATATTTGAACTCCTGCAACATAGAGTTCATCTCTCCATAACATCTATAATGTACGGAGTTGTCAAATCATAGCTTGCTGCGTTTGGATGCAATCCGTCCGGCAAATATTGTGTATATAACTGATCGTTGCTCTTTGTAAGTACAGCCAATTGCGGATATGCTTCTGTATCACTCAAGTCAACATAATCAATGCTATGAATATCACATACTTTTTTCACTGTTTGTCTATGTAATGCCATGTTTGCGTCATTCGCACCATAGTAACTGTTAATAATATAAACAATCCTGGCATTGGGGAATTTTGCCTTTGTCTTCACAATCAGATCCTGCATTGCACCTGCAATCGTCGCAGTGTCATATGTACTATCAATCTGGTTAACAGGTTCACCCCATTGAATCTGTGTATTACCGCCCTGCATTACGAGGACATCGTTTACGGCACCTTCTAACAATACAAAATCATAAGAATCCTTTTGTGCAGAATCAAGCTGTGATACAATCGCACCACCTCTCCCGCTGACTGTTGTGTTTGTGAGCGCCCAGCCATTTTGTGCAACATTTTCACATATCACACCATTTATTGCAATTCTTCCTGACCATGCCATACCAAATGCATCTCTGTCACCTTTCACAATAGAATCTCCAAGACATAGTACTGTCTTGCCAAGCAATGGTGAAACATTGTCATTCAGCCCAACTAATATTTTACGTAGCAATTGCGTTGTTTCGACAGTTTCGTCTGTTTCGCTTTTTTTCACAACTACTAAGTCAACGATATTAACAAGCTTGTCCCCATTATAGTCATTTTCTAACACCAAAGATAGTGAAGTTGTTGCAGTTGTTCCACCAGAAACCACAACGGTACCTTCTCCGCCCAGATGAAAACCGGAAAAATCCGATGCAGCCTTATGGCTCTTGGTTTTGAAATAAACAGAAACCACTTTACCCTCTGCATTTGCAAACGATGCTATATCAATTGTTCCGGTTTCTGCATTATGTTCCGGCTGGTGTTTGGCATTGATACAGAAATTATCCTCTTCGAAGATAGCACCTGCATATTCATACACAGCCGGATCATAATTTAAGGTTCCGTTCACTTTACTATAACCTGCATCTGTAGATAATACAACAGCCGCAAAATCATTCATTGGCTTCATGGTATAGGTTAACTGCGCACGATCCTTTGGTGTAGAAGCCGTTAAATCTTCTATTTTAAAATCGTCAAATCCCCCCTGGTTCGCTCCTGTGGAAAACAAAGAAACCACATCGTCCACATATGCTCCATTCAAATCAACGGTCACTTCAACACCCAGGCCATCAACACTTGCAGTCAATCTGCCATTATTTACCTTGGCATGGATCGTTGTAATTACTTTATTTGCCAAATCGGAATTCGCCAAATCAGAAGCATCATGTGTAATCGTATAGCCGTCTAATTTCAACAGAACTCTATCTCTTTCCTGTACAACTGCACCGGTCTTTGTCCCGCTGCTGACTGCTGTAGGTGTATCAATTGCACCCGTGACAGCAAGATAGTATGCTCCGCCTTGTGTATGAATATTCAATCTTACTCCCGGTGAATCCAATGCTTGCGGATACGTATTTTTCTGTCCGATGATCAGACCATATCCGATAAAATTCTTGTAAAAAGATACACTTGTCTCAAAATTGTTACTGGTTTTACCATTGTAAGTAAAATATGACATATAACCGTCTGTACTTTTAAGTTTTGGTTTTAGCCCTGCATTTCTGTAAGCACGATTTGTTTCATACTGCGGATATAATGTAGTATCTCTTCCTGTAAACCAATGTTCACTTACCGGCTGGTCTGCTTCTCCGACAATGGAATACTGATCGTTCACATCAACCTTTGTGGAAGTAAAATCTGTCATGGTTGATAGATCAGCATTTACGAAAAATCCCGGTTCCGGCACATCCTTTATCTCTTTTATTGCAAAAGATTTGAAACCACCGCCCGGAGCTGTTCCATTCGAACACAATGAAACCGGTCCTTCTTTCCATGTGCTTGCCAGTTCAATCGTAAGCACCGGCTCATATCCGTCCGCCCATATTGAAACTGTATTTCCTGTCTTCTTTACATGAAGTTCAAATACCTGTCCTCTGGATAGTCCTTGCGCATAGAACGTAAATACATTTGTATTCGTATTGAAGCCCAAGTTCGTAGTATCCGCACTATTACCCGTTACTTTATAGCTTGTATAATCAAATGCCCCCTCCAGCTTAAGTCTGCCAGCCGTATTAGTTCCGGTAAAATACACCCTTGCTGATGAAGCACTTGCCGATGAAGCAAATACATTTTTCTCACCAAATGCGATACCGTCACTTGCAAGATTTGAATGAATCTCTGCTTTTACCTCATAATTCGTGTATTGTGATCCGTTATAACTCAATAAATAACGATAGGCTTTCCCATATCCGGTCAACGGTTTCAGACCGGCACAACGATTTCCTGTAGCCCAAGAAACTCCTTGGTCTGTATATCCCGTGTTTCGTCCATATTCGTCTGTACTACCTGTACCCGTAAACCAATGATCATAGACTGTTTTGTCCTGTTCTGTCACACGATAGCTGTCGGAACTGTCAAACTTCGATGATGTAAAATCCGTTATGTCCTTTGTTGACTTCCCCTCAAAGCTGATGTCGTAGTCCCACTCACTACTCACATCTTCTGCACTGGTATCGGTGGCTTTTACATTCTGATAATCGAATGTCATACCGGACAATCCCAGTACCAAAGAAAGGCTCAATGCCAATAGTCGGTTGCTTTTTTTGTTCATTTTCATTACCTCCTCTTAAATTGATTCATTTATTAACATCCCTATCAGGAATTGCGCATAACAACGGTGAAAGAAATCATTCGGATGATTGATCATATTCGATGACAAATCTTCAAATCGTTTATGTTCGAGCAAATACCGATGCATGCCGGTAATATCTGCCACAGCTACGCCCGGCACCTCCGGATCCTGCTCAATTCTGTCCAATGCCTCCTTGAACTGCCACTGATTTCCCCAGAAAGCTGCCCGCGGGTCTGTCAGTAAACGATTCGGCAGACTTGTTGCAACCAAAATGAATTCGCACTCCGGTTTCTTTGCGCGTATCAATCTGATCATGTTACGGATCCGTTCTTCGAACTGTTCCTGACTCTTCGGACCGTCATTCATACCAAACGCCAAGACTACCAGATCCGGCTCATAAGCATTGACTCGCTCCTCTACACTTTCCTCTGCCCAGAGGGTTTCCTTTCCGCCGACGGCGGTATTCGTATAAGTAATGTGTGTTCCATAGCGGGCAACCAATGCATCATATACCAGTTTGCCGTATCCGTCTTGATACGGCGGAAGGTTGTGCCTTACAGAGGCATCTGCTCCTACCGTAATACTGTCTCCGTAAAACACAAGATTCAGCTTTTTCCCGCTCCGCATACGCTCAAATGAACGCAAAAGCTTCTTCTCTGCAAGCTGTGGTCTGACGCCTTTCCAGCCTCCCCGCTGACAGGTATATGTAACAAAGATCTGCCGCTCAATAAAGTAAGAATTTGCAGGGTGATAGAGATATCTGTCATTCATATAAAAGAAAGTATTCAAAGCAGGCTGCTTCGTCGGATATATCTCTTCCTCTGTAAAGCAATAGATCCGGCTGTTTTTTGTCAAACGGAGCCTGCCGTTTTTCCACTCCCAATCTTCACCCTCCGTATACGCTTTGCTTCCGTCCAGATTGGTTACCTTTAATATCTGGATCGGCTCGTACAAAAGCGGTGCCTCTGCCACGTTGTTTTTTTCCCGAATCATGGTAAGACTTTCTCCCCATACGGTATCGGTATCCCATATAGGGGTATACATCTGTTCCTTGGTAAACATAATACATCCCCCCTTTTTTATACCAAGATCGCTGCCGCTCTCCAACTTCGAAGTTCCGGTAATTTCACTACGTAACTGTCCCCACGCTTTTCAAGCGGCAGACAGACTGCTTCACGGTCAGGGTCTATAAGTGTAACCTGCTCTGTATTTGCCGGATTTGCAATCACGACCTCATACGCTTCTGTATCTGTCATAGATACATTGAGAAGGAACACGGAAACGGTTTCTTCCTTTTCATTCACTCTCGGCACGATCATCATCTGTTCCGGTGATGCAACATATGCCGGAAGCGGCTTATCTGCTGTCTTATCGATCGCACTTCGCAGTGCCTCGCGATGTTCATAGCTGATATCCACACCATTGAAGGCACCGGAAAACCTTTCACAAGTAACACATTTTATATCCGCAAAGCTTTTTGCATATTTCGAAGCTTGTATTTGTTGCACGAATCCCGGCTCTGCTATTACCGTTTTATCTGCAAGAAACTCCATATCTTCCTCATTTAAGAAGTCAAATGCCTTGGCCGTCAGATAATAGGCATTTCCTTTTACGCTTGTAGAAAACGGAATTCCCCAGCGAAGCTTATCCGCTATCTCCCAGATACAGGTATCATTCCAGAACGGATATCCGTCTTGATTCGGAACAATGTAGTTTGACCTTATCGGTTGATAAACTACGATTCCTCCATTTACCGTGCCGGTATTATGCTTTTCATATGCTTCAAAAAACGGTCTGTACTGCGAGATTTTTCGAAACATCCGCATATGCCATTCCAATGGCTCATAGTCCCGCATCAAAGTAACGCTTGCTTCGTTACAGCCATATGCCAAATAGACTGCTGCCTCAATACAGGTGCACTCCGGTGATTTGCCGTAGGCGGTAAACGGAAGATTCTCGATCTCACAAGAACGTGCTTTTACATATTCCGGTAGTCTCGCATTCATATAATTGATAATCATTGCCTTTACAAACATATCCTTTGGCTGATGATCATTATAGAAACCGCCGCCCGCACGAAACGCCGGTGCCTTACCGGTCACCTCGTACATTCTGTCAAGACACGCCCTCTGGGCATTGATCGCCAGCATGGTATTCCCGCCATTCTGCAGTGCCATGATCGTATCCGGCGATACTTCATGAATGGCTTCTGAAATCACACCTGCAAAATCTGCCAAAGTATCTGTCTGAAACTGAATGTATTTCTCCCGCACAGACAAATCATTTAAGAAGTCGTTTTTAAGACTTATGCGGTCATACCGATACCCATAACGTTCATTGAATAACCGAATACATTCATCACAAAAGCAGAGTGCCTGAGATCTTCCCAGTAAACGAAGGCGGATATCGTCATCTACCCACACAATTTCCGGCCCAAATGCCGCATATATCTTCATTTGCTCGTACACATAAGCGCGAAATGCAGGACTGTTCCAACAGAAAATTCCGTTTGCAGAAGCTCCGTCTATGGAAGTAATCAGCCCAAAGTCCGATCTTACTCCCTCTCCTCCATATGTAACCAAGGCTCCTGCCGAATGTCCTACCGTACGGCTAAGCTGCATAGATGCAGATATGCCCGCTTTGCGAAAGCGCTCTGCTGCCCATGCCATATCCTCTGCTTCTTTCTTACAACGCGAAAGGGAGGGCACTCCATAGGAAGTAGCCAGCCACACCTCGTCAAAGCAATTCCCCGCCTCACCGATCGCTGCAATTAATTGATCGATATAGTCATGATCGAAATGAGTTTTACACCCCGTTCTTAATGAAAATCTCATGCATTTTTCCTCCTTATGTACTATATATAATCTTTCACTCGTCCAAAAAGGGTCAGCAGTTCGTCTTTCTCTGCGTCAGAGAGTATAACGCACGGTTTACGCGCCGTATCACATGCGATCACTCCCATATGCTTTAACAGGAACTTCTCACACGCGATATAAAACTCTAATGACTGATCCTCATACCATGTCATTGGCAGGATCTTTTCAAACAGATCTCTTGCTTCTTTGATTTCTTTCTTGTTAAAGTGATCTGTCATGATGTTAAATATGCCGCTCATGACAACGCCCGGCATAATTCCCGATGCGCCGCTTAAAAATGCATCGATTGCAAAGATACCGCCATTGCCACTATAGCACTTGAGCTGACCATTCGTTTTATGGATCAGACTTCTCATTTTTCTCATGGGAATCGGACATTCCACTTTAATATAGTGAAACTGCCTGATATCATGAAATGCATCGATCAACATATCTTCGCTCATCGTCACGCCTGTGGAACGTGGATTATCCTGAATCATCACAGGCAGGTCCACTGCCTCTGCAATGGTTTTGAAATATTCAACCAGTGCTGCTCCTGCAGGCGTTGACAACGCAGGCGGATATAAGATCAATCCATCCGCTCCGTTTTTCTTTGCTGTATGCCCCAGCTCTATACAGTCACCCAGAGAATTTTCCACAATACCGATAAGGGTTTCTACTCGCTTATCTACAATCTTTAAAAATGCCTGAATTACATCTTTTTTCTCGCTAAATGATAATTTGTATGGCTCACTGTTAAATGCAAACAGACAAATACTGTTACATTTCCTTTCTATAACAAATTCAATAATATTTTCCAATCCTTTGTAATCAATAGATTCATCTTCAAGAAAAGGAACATTGACTACCGGACATACACCCTCAAACATGCTGCTTCCTCCGTTTAAAATACTGTTTTTGCTCCATCTACTACAATCTCAGCCCCACTTATGTAAGATGCTTCCTCTGAGGAAAGCATGACGACTGCCCCTGCAATGTCCTCCGGTTTTCCAATTCTCCCTGACGGAATCCCCTCGATACATTTTGCATAGTAAGCTTCGTCGCTAAGTACATCATCATTAAAATCTGTATGAATGCTTCCCGGAAGCACTTCATTGGCCGTAATGCCATATTCCGCAAGCTCCAGCGCCAGCCCCTTTGTAAGCATTCCGATGGCTGCTTTCGAAGCGCAATAATGAATTCTGCCCGGTGCCGCCTCAAACTGAGAAATAGAAGAAATATTAATAATTCTTCCCTGCTTTCTTTCCCGCATCAGTTTTGCCGCAAATTGGCTGCAGAGAAAATATCCTCTGGCATTTGTTTCCATGATTCTGTCCCATTCCTCATAAGGAAGCTCCAAAAATGGCTGTCTGCTTAACACAGCCGCATTATTCACCAAAACATCAAGCCTTCCGTGTTTCTCTCTGATCCGCTCAAACATCTGCGCTATCTGCTCCGGGTCTGAAGTATCTGCATGCTCTACAAACACCCGGCCTCCGTATTTTCTGAGTTCCTTGGCTGTTTCCAACAATCGCGGACTTTCCTTTCGTCCATGCACAATGATATCCGCTCCTGCTTCACACAATTTCACAGCAATTGCTTTTCCTATTCCTCGGCTTGACCCTGTCACCAGGGCCAGCATCCCTTTTAAATCAAACATACGCTCTCCTGTTTCTTATCGCCTTTAAAGTATGCCGCACGTACATCTGTAATCATGTCCTGTCAATACGATCCCTTTATGCTGACAGCATATTTCCAACGCACGTTTCGCATTCAGTGTCTCTTTACAGAATCCGATCGGTCTGTTCATCTCTATGTTTTTCAGCAGAAAAATAGCATCTCCTGTAAACAGATAGTCGCCGATACATACAAGCATACTGCCCGGCGTATGGCCTCCTGCTACGATGCACTTAATACCCTCGCAGCTATATTCATCGTCTACTAATACCAGCCTGTTCTGAGTCAGCTTCTCTTCCAGGAATGAAATCACATCTTTCAAAAATACTCTGTGCGGATTTTCTCCGTAGCAAATAAACTCGTATTCCTTCTTGCTCATATAAATTTTCGCTTTTGTAAGATGACACAGCCCCGAAATATGATCGTAATGGCTATGGGTCAGATATACTTCCTCGATCTCCTCCGGCATTATGCCGGCCCTTTTCAGATTGTCAAGAAGATCCCCTTCCGATGCGCCTCTTTTCCAATCATCCTTACTTGATTTCGTAAGATTCACGATATCAATATCTTCAATCCCCGTATCGATCAGTATCTTCTTCCCATTATGCTCCACCAGATAGGCAAAGCATCCAATCTCGATGGTCTCATCATCCGGCATTCCCTGCACAAGTATAGATGCTTTGCAGCCGATGTGTGCGAAATCTAATCTTATTACTCTGTCTGTCATCACTTTGTTTCCACCTTAAATCTCTGCTCTGTCCCCGGAATAAATGCATACTTCTCAATGATCTCATCATTGATATGGATACCAAGTCCCGGTGTATTTGGAATCAGGATCTCCCCGTCTACGATCTTCAGCGGCTCATTCAAGAGTTCCTCGCGCAGCGGATTCGCGACCTGCTGAAATTCACAGATCAAAGCATTCGGAATCGCTGATAAAAGGTGTAAATGAGCTGCGAAAGAAGCACCGGAACGAAATACATGGGGTGCAACGGTAATGCCGTTAAGGTATGCATATTCTGCTGCTTTCTTCACTTCACAGATTCCTCCCGCATGTGTAACATCCGGCTGGATCACATCAAGACAATTGTTATCAATCAATGCTTTGTACTCATAGATAGAGCATCCGTTTTCACCGCCTGCGATGGGCGTAGAACCACTTGCTTCATGTACCTTTCTGTAAACATCAAGCTCATCTGTTCTGCATGGCTCTTCGATAAACATCAGCTCATACTCTTCCAAAGCCTTTACCACGCTGATCGCTTCTTTTGCCGACCACGCAAACGGAACGTATCCCTGACCGCAGTCAATCGCCAGATCAAAATCGTATCCCAATGTCTGTCTCAATGCTTTTATTTTTTCAACATCTCGTTTTTTATCATATCCGCCACGGATCTTAACGGCTTTAAATCCGTTTTCCAAGTATCCGTTTACTTCCCGGATCAGAGAGTCGATCGGCTGCTCCATACCACCGCTGGCATATGTTTTGATGGATGTTCTGTATCTGCCGCCAAGCAATGACCATACCGGAACACCAAGCGCTTTTCCCTTTAGATCCCACAATGCATTCTCAATACCGCTGATAACGCCCATGGCGATTCCACGTCTGCCCCAATTTGCTCCCAGCTTATACATCTTAGACTGGAGCACCTCAATCTCAAACGGATCCTGACCGATCAGTGTCTTCGCCAAAAAATCACAGATCGCTTTTGCTGCCTCGGGAATGTAATGCCCGGTTCCCATTTCTCCAAGTCCGTATACGCCCTCATCTGTAAAAATCTGCACCAGTGAAGTGTGCCATACCTTTACTTCGCCGCCGGACCAGCCCCATGCCTCCTCCGGCTTATATTTGTACGATAACAAAATCGGCTTTACCTCTGTAATCTTCATCACATATTCTCCTTCCATATTCTATGATCTAATTTTTCTATAATCTGCTTCATCTCTGCGATCCCGTCTGCAGAGCGTTTCGCTAATTCTTTACCGACAGCCATCCGCGATTTTCCCAGTGGGAAGCCTGCCGCCTCTGCCAGGAGGCGATATCCATGCGGAAACGAAAATTCGCCAACCTTGTCAATGAGCTCCAGCATCTCCATCTGGAACTGATAAGAGAACTCTCCTTTGCCGAATTCTTGGTATATTGCCGACGCATATTGTGGCAGCAAATAAGTGATCGCTGTAAACAGTCCGTCTCCTCCGAGTGAAAGCGTCGGATACAGGCAGGCGTCCAGACCGGTCAGCATAGACATATCCGGCCGATATTTGTCGCGGATACGTATCATTGCCATGATTTCGCACAGATTCATCCAACTGTTCTTCATTCCTTTGACATCATCTAACCGAATAATCTGCTCAAACGCTTTGACAGATATGGGCGTGGTGCACTGCGGAATGTTATATGCCACGATCGGAACCTTTGCCGCGTTGTTATAAGAAATATCATCATAAAAAGCGATTACTTCCTCATCTGATATCGGGAAATAATACGGCGGCGCGATCAGCATCGCATCTGCACCAATCTCACTGATTCTTTCGATGTACTTGTTCGTTGTATAGGTATCCGGTGCGGTAGCTCCGCAGACGAATTGCTTTTTTCCTTCATTCGCATCGTGCACGCATTTTATGATTTCTATGTTTTCTTCCGGTGTCAATCTGGAAAACTCACTTGTTGAGCCACACGCCACAAAACCGGTAACAGAACTTTCCGTCAAAATTCGGATATGCTCCTCTAACGTTTTGAAATCTACTTTTCCGTTATCCAGAAAAGGCGTCATCACAATTCCATAGCAGCCTTTTAATAATCGTCCCATGTTTCTCCTGCCTTTTCATGTTTCCAATTTTTCTGGTTTTTTATCGCTTTATCATTTATATTTTTTCAAAATACCACATATTTGAGTATTCTTCTTTTGCACTTGTCATGACAGAAACACCCTTATGAAGCTCATCGCCGCGATAAATCATGCCGCTTTTTCTTTCACGATAAGAAGCTTCTGCATCCGCTGCGCTGATGGGTAGATGTATTTCTCTGCCTTCCTCACCTGCATTCTGCACATAAGTCAGCAATATGTTCTGTCGCTTTTCATCTGCATAATAATAAGCATTGTAATTCTCAACATATGGATTCGAAAGACTATAGTAGTCACCTTTCAGGATCAGCTTCTCATATTGTCTGTATTCCTTGATCTGGCAGGCGATATTCTTCTTTAAGCGCTCACTTGCCTGCAGCAGGTCTAACTCATATCCTAATGCTCCCCCGAGCGCAACCTCATAACGATATTTGAGCTCCTTATCGTCTTCACATCGTCTATAATTTGTAACATGGCAGCTCATGGTACTTGCCGGATATGCCAGCATAGAGGAATACTGAATACGCGTACGGCTCTTTGGATTTGTATTGTCGCTGGTCCATATCATAGTTCCGTACTTCATCATACCGAGATCATATCGTCCTCCCCCGCCGGAACAAGTTTCTATCATCGCATTTGGATAGGTTTCTCTGAACCAGCGGAGCAATTTGTAAACCCCCAATATATACCTGTGCGCTGCTTCTCCCTGCTGTTTGGCGGGCAAGCCTAAGGATCCTGCCTGCGACATATGGCGATTCATATCCCATTTGAAGTAATCCACTTCTAGATTTTTAAATGCACGCAAAAAGCTTTCCTGCAGGTAACGAATCACTTCCGGGTTGCCCATATCCAAAAGCAATGTATTGCGTCCCAACATGGGCTCCCGCCCTTTACATTGTATGCACCAGTCCGGATGTGCCTTATACAGCCCGGACTCCACACTGACTGCCTCCGGTTCGATCCAAATACCGAACTTGAGACCATAGTCCTTTATTTTTTGTACACAGCCTTCTAATCCATTGGGGAATTTCCTGGTATTTACATACCAATCCCCCAGGGAAGTTTTGTCATTTTCGCGTTCTCCGAACCAGCCGTCATCAACAACAAGCGTATCAATCCCCACATCGGCCGCCTGCTTTGCCAACTGCAGCACAATCTCTTCGTCAAAATCAAAATATCTTGCTTCCCAGGTATTGACCACCACAGGTCTCTGCACATGCGTCTCTTCCGGTAAAATATAGCGGTTAATGAAGGCATGAAAATTTCTGGACATCTGTCCGATGCCGGCATCCGTATATGTCATAATGGCTTCCGGCGAGCAAAATTCTTCACCTGCATTTAAATTCCACCGGAAATGGTCGCTTCCGATTCCGATCTGGACTCTGGTTGATTCCGTATAGCTGACCTCTATCTCATCCAAGAAATTGCCGCTGTATACAAAGTTAAATCCGTATACCTCTCCCTTGCTCTCCGTTGCATTCGGACTGCATAAGGCAATGAACGGATTGTAATGATGACTCGAAGCGCCACGTCTGCTGAACACGCTGTGATAGCCATGGGTCAAAGGTGTTCTCTGATACTGCCGTTCGAAATTATATCTCCCCGGCAAACTAACCATATCAAAGTCATGATGCGGCAAATCCAGAAGTAAACTCACGCACTTTTCAACCACAAGAGAATTCTGTCCCTGATTTTCAAGGCGCACATACCGCGAAATGACATCTTCTTTTTCATAAACGGTATAGTACAGATACACCAGAAGACCTGTGTACCTGTCTTCCATCTGAAGTTCCAGGGTCTGCGTATCCTCTGCCGCCTCTGCATAAGGTAACCCTTCCAGCTCACATCGTCCATCAAAAATCCGGTATCCTTTGTAAACCAATACCGTCACAGCATTGCCATCAACATTTCTCACCTGCAGGGAAGACGTCCTGAAATCACCGCTGTCATAGCCGGAATACTCGCTTAAGCATACATCCGGCAAATAGTCCAAGCCATATCTGTCATAAAACGGAGCAAAAGAATACAGTTCCGTTTTTTCATATTTTTCATAATGCCCGCCTTTGCTTCCGTAATATAAATGCACAGGAAATTCTCCGTATGCGATCTGAAAGCTGTAGATGGTATGTGCTGTTTCCAGACAAAAAATCCGGTCTTGACCATCATACGTAATTGACATACACTTAAACCTCACATTCTGTTCTTTTCACCGCAGCTTGCGCAACCTAATGAGATTGCGCAAATTCAGTTTCAAATTTCTTTAAGGCTTCATCAAAGCTCTGTTTGTATTTTTCAATTTCTGTATTTGCATTTGCCTCTATCTCTTTCATTCTGGCAGAGAAGTCTGATTTTCCGGTAACTGCTTCATATGCCGCTCTCCCGATAATGGTATATTCCACCTCTTCAAAATCAGGTATTGTCTTTTCCGGATCGCCTAAATATCCATTCGGAACATTCTCCTGAATATACAGAATGGAATCTGTTACAAACGGAAGAGATTTGAACTTTGCAACAACGTCTTCATCTGTCGTACACGGAATATAATAAGCCTGTGTAAAATTCTCCTTGATATGGTCTTCATCATACGCAGTCAATCTCGCTATATTGCCTTCCTTGCTGTATGTAACATATCGAAGGAGTGCCCAAGCCGCTTCTACATTTTCTTCTGCTATATCTGTTGTCATCCAGCAGTAATCCACATGCAGCGGAATTCTTCCCGGTGTAGTCTGCGGAACCGGATAATATTCCCATGTGAAATCCATATTTCTGGATACCCATGTCGCATACGACCACGTACCCGTAAATGTGCTTGCAACCTTTCCTGTCATGAATGCAGCATCCGTACCTGAAACATCCCCGAATTTCTTCGCATAGTCACTTTTTCCGGCGCTGGAATTCTGCTTGAGCGAGGTCGCTTCCACACCTCTTAATTTGTTAATGTCTGAGTAATAATTTACATATTTACGAACCGCTTCCATATTAAATGTATTCGTGTCATATTGATATCCTGTGATAGAGCATCCGTCCGTCATGGCACCCGGCATCCAGTTGTATTGATTACTCAGATCATCCACACCGGAATATTTTTCATTCGTGCATGCTTTTATAAACTCTGTAAAATCATCCCATGTCCAATCATTTTCCGGTAAATCCACATTCATTTCTTCTACTAAATCTTCATTTACCAATAAGGCATTGGAATAAATCGTATATCCCAAAGCGTATATGTTATTGTCATATGTAAAATTATTTTTCAGATTTTCCGGAACCTTATCATAGGCTTCATCTCCCTCAACAAAAGAGGTCAAAGGATACACCCAGCCATTTCTAATATAAGACGGCAGCGGTCCTGCATCATGATAAATAATATCCGGCATCTTTTTTCCTGCCATTGTCATAGCTGTTAAATACTCCAGTGCATCATCTGATCCGGATTCGTATACTATCGGTTCAACGGTAACGTTTGGATATACCTTCTGAAAGGCTTCTACTGCTGCTTCATAATCCGTGTTAAAGTTTGAATTGATACCAACGGTAACCGTTCCCTTGACTTCCGGATGGACGGTAATCTCCGTATCTGTGCCCGGATCGTCTTTCGTTACTCCACCATTACTCTTCCCATTGTCCGGGGTTTCTTTCCCACAGCCAACCAGTGCCGCACAGAGCATTGCTCCAATTAATAATATCGCCATTATTCGTTTCATCTTATTTGTCTCCTTCTATTTTCTTTTCTGTCTGCTTCTTCTTTTTCAAGATCAAAACTACACAAACTCCCCCTATAGCTAATATTACCGCTGCCGTTCCAAGTCCAATCCACAAAACAGAATAATCAAGCTTCGCCTCTCCCTGTGGCTTGTCCGAAGTGTTCCCATCTGCATCCTTATCTATGCCACTGTTTGCACTTGTATCCACCTCACTGATCCGAAGATCACCATATGCTTCTATTTCAACAAGCTTTGCTCCTGTTTTTGCTTTTGTCCCTATTTGGGAAATACGTATGTAACGACAATCATCTATTCCTTCCAAAGGAATGACGTCTGTTCCTCCTCCGCCATCCTTCATCTCCATGACAGTGACCCATTTTGCATCTTCTTCCGCAGAATCCGATACTTCGACTTTGTATTCTTTTGCGTATTCGCTGCCCCATTTTACCAAAATTCTATTGAGATGGTATGAGTCCTTTAAGTCAACCGTTACTTCCGTTTCCTTCTTATCGTATAACGTTAACTGTGTTGCAAAATCACCATCTGTGACCGCCTGCAGATTCTCCGTCTGTTTCTCTGTCGCCTGCGTAGCTGTTACCGGCGCATGAAGAGCGATATTTGCATACCCGTCAATCTGGCCTGCATATTCCAGTCTGCTCCAGCTTCCGTCTGTCACAATAATGGTAGTATTGTTTTCAGCGTCACAATAAAACCCTTGTTCCGTCGTCTGAGAGGTGGGGCGTTTCTTGAGTTCTTTCAATTCAACGCCATCTTCTTTTACATGATCAGATACAAGTCCTTTTACAACCACAATACGTTTGTCGGATACTTTGTCTGCAGCTAAGCTATAGCTTCCCTCCGCCAGGATATCACTTGTATAGACATACTTTTCCTCTTTATCTGCATAAAAGGTATTCACTTTCTTTTCCACAGCCGGAGCCACCATAAGTGCATTGACATTTTTCCCAAGCGTATTCACTCCGTCGATTTTCAGTTCTTCGCCAAGTGTTACCGGAAATGCAGAACCGGCTTCCAAATATACAGGTATTGTATCTAAGGTTGCACTGACCGTCTGCTCTGTATTCCCTTCCATTACTGAGCCGTCCCACAGACTTACCCAGCGTCCTTTCGGGAACTGAATCTTCACAGAGGAAGCACCTTGTGTTGTAACCGGAGCAACCAATAAACTGTCACAGAATAAATACTGCAATTCGTTTTTCGCCAAATCCGCCTGTTCCGGATATGCTATGATCATAGCCTGTGTCATCGGATAATTTTCCACGCTGGCTTTGATCATCTCGGAGTTGATCAGATCAACAAGGCTTTCTCTTGTCCAATAATACTTTTGGAATATGCCAACAGAGGCCGCGCTATACGCCCACGGACACCTCATACTTGTCTGACCGTGCGCACGCATGATCGGTGTAAATGTTCCAAGTTGTAACCAGCGCGCATAAAGCTCCGGATTGTTTTTATCCGGATCCTCTATATGACCCAAACCGCCAATATCCGTCGCCCATGTTGCATATCCGGTTGCCGCACTGGATAACAAGGCTGACAACGACTCCTGAATACCAAGGAAGTTACTGGCATTATCACCTGCGATCAATGGTCCGAAGGACTGTGTTCCTGCAACTCCTGCACGAACAGTATTCATAAACTGACCTTCCCCGTAATAAGAGTCCATTGCTTCATAAAAGCTCTTTGCATAATAGTATTGCGATAAATTGTGCATCTCATTTCCGTCTTTTCCAACGCCCGGATAATATGCATTTCCCGGTATGATATCATTGTAGTCAATCATGATACCTATAAGTCCCTTATTGACATATTGCTCTACTATCTTTTTACTCCACTGCACGGCTTTCGGATCTGAATAATCCACATACTGCATCCCTGCACCTTTATCATCATAGAAATTTGAATATCTCGCATGGTTCCACTTGACAATCGGAATATCGGCGGTAGCCCACCCCAGCTTTTTAGCAAAATTCCAGGAATTAGAAGATGGATTTCCTGCATCCGTATCAATATAAATAAATGCAGAGTTGGTCCAACCCATAAATTTAATTCCCTTACTGTTTAAATAATCATGCAGTTTCGAGTATCTTGCATCATTACCGACAGATTCCAAATGAATCAGTTTGATGGGCGTATTCAATTCCTCATATTTGTCCAAATGCGATTTAACCGTATTAAACACCTCATCTGCGCCTTTTCCATTCGCGGTCCACTGTGTAGTTGCCTGACCCGGAATATAAGAAAGTGCATACTTAGGCACGGTTGCCGAACTGCCCGTCAATTTGCAATAACTGTCAAGATTTTCCAAGGTTGTTCCGGTCCACAAGTACATATCCAGCATCGGTCCGTAAAACTCAGCAGAACATTTGTCTTTTTCTGTATCTGCAACATCTACAATACCGTAATAATTGTTATTATGGAACACGCTGTAACCTCTGCTGCTGTGCAAAAGCGGTACGTTTACATATCCCACATTATGATCACCATAGGATCTTCTCAACTGCCCAAAGGAATCGAAATTCCACATTTCAACCGTTTTTCCGTTCTGGAGGAATCCGCCAAAGCGTTCCCCCAAACCGAATAGATTTTCTGATTTGGATACATCTGAGACAATCTTTACTTTGCGAAGTTCCCCATTGTCATCATATCCGAAGAACATCTGGTCAGAAAGATACCATACAACCATCTTCCCTTCATCATTGTATACTTCAAATCTCCAGGGCGATGCCTCTTCATAAAACTTCACGGTCGTTCCGTTTGCTGACATTACAATGGCTGCGCCTTCCGAAGTATAATCAATATCAACGTACTCCTCTGCATTCCAGAACCCTGTCTGGTCTGCATGAAAACGGACGCCGCCTTCGGCCGGGAACCGGAAGAACAGATTATTAACTCTCCCCTTCTCTGTCTTCGTCGAAACAATAAATTGCTTTTCCTGGGTCTCCAGGCTGACAATTTCCGTCGGACTCTGCCACTCAACATCAATCAAGTCCACATCGCCACTGTCATTGATCGTCAGTGCATACGCTGTCATATCCGCCGATGACAACACAAGGACAATCGCTAATACGATTCCCAGAGCTCGCATTACTGCCTTTTTCATAGCCATCACACCTCCTCTTTTTTCTTCTTTCTTGTCGCAACTAAAATCATGATCACATCAGCCGCTACTGCCACCAATACAATTATGATTGACGGAATCACAAATGTTTTCCATGTTACCTTATGCAAATCATTGTCTGTAGGCTCAGTATCTTTTGTCTTATCCGGCTGTTCACCCGGAATATCCTCTTTCGGAATAATCAGTTCGGAGGAGGCATTTTCATCTATTGTAACAATCACCTTACCATTTGCCAGAATAGATGGATCACTTCCATATACTTCTCCGTTGCTGTCCAGCCTTGTAATCTTAAGATTGTCAAAACCGGAATCTTTACGGTTACTTACCAATGAAATATATCCGCCATCATAATCTGTCAACGTCACCGTATGCGGATCCGGATTATCGTCCACCCATAAAGATGCCTGGTCTCCTACCACTCGCAGCTTCATCTTGTGCCATTTCCCGGAATATTCCTTTGAATTTTCCTTGTCATAATAGTCTTTGAGGCGCACGCCGCTTTCACGGGCATGGTATATATTATTATCGGTTCTCTGGTAGTAATCTGTGTTGATTACATTCCCGACAAAGGTCCTTACCCCTTCCAATTCTACAAACGCCAGAACAGGATTATCCTTATTTCTGTAATCAGTCAAATCGATGTAAGCACCCGGGGTCTTCGAACCAAACATAACCATCGTTCTTGTAATATATTGTTGGAATTCCACTTCCAATTCAAAGTTTTGGTACTGCTCTCCTGTGTAAGTCAGAATTGCCAGTTCATTTTTCAAATCCCCATTTGGCATCTTCCATGGTTCACGTCTCAGTTTCCCGTCATTCGAAACATACCATCTCGGAAGATTCGATGTTACATATCCGCTTTCTTCATTCTTGATAAAGAACTCTTTAAAGTCTTTCAAATCATCGGAACTGTCAAAGCTCCATCTTTTCACTGCCGCAGTTGGTTTTAGAACACTTTTTACCACGCGGACATTCACAGTTGCTGAAACCCGTCCCGGATTCGTCACATTTCCATCCTCTATCGGGACAGCAGTAAACTGGTATACGCCCTCTTCTGTTCCGTTATAGTTCATATTGATCATCTGAACACCAACTGACGCAGTCGTTCCGTTTTTGAGTATTACATCCATGCTTGTCGGAAGTCCTACCCGCGCCAAATCCGTACCAACCTGTACAGTAATATCTCTCACACCTTTTGCAGCAACAATACTATTGCCCGGCACAGAAGACAAATCTGTGATTTGCAGATTATCAAAGCCATAAGCATTACCTGTCGCCATCAAAGAGACATATCCACCGGCATAATCTTCGGAAAGAGCCCATGTAGTCACAAGTCCATAATTATCCAAATAAATGTACATTTGTTTGTTGACTACTGCGACTGTCATCGTATGCCATGACCCACGCGGCGCATCGGCATACCCTTCAAAGACTCGCTTCTGTCTCGCCATCGGTCGGTAACCTTCTGTTGTAGGATTTGCATCGCCGTATAAATTTACGCCGCCTCCATTTCCCAAATCATTTTCCAGCAGAACAATCACACCACCATTTTTGATGTCGCCGGAGCTGTCATTTCCCAAGGCATACTTTCCTTTTTCAGCACCGAACATAAGCATTGGGTATCTGCCGTATTTTTGATAATCAAAGCTGACAACAAAATCTGTCAATGGTTTATTATAGGTAAGCGCTGACACTTTACTTCCCTCAGCTCCGTCGCTTAATGCCATATGACGATTTAATGTTCCGTTCGCCACTGTCCACAGCTCATGGAATGCCTTTTCCTGCATGTCACCCTTTTCATTGTTTTTACGCGCTTCCATATAATAGGATGTAAATTGTGTGCTGTCGAATTTCAAACTGTCAAAATTTGCAGTCAATGTACTGCCGCTTACAACCACTCCACCTGCTTCCGGCGTCGCCGTTGTCACGTTTTCTGTAACAGAAAACGTTTTAAAACCCTGCGTGTCCTTCGCATGTGCAACCAGTGAAATGTATCCTCCCTGATAAGATTCTCCCAAGTCGGCATACAGACAAGGCGATGCGCTTCCGTCAATATACGCATACAGTTCATGATCCCTCACAACAAGCTTTACGGTATGTTCTTTCCCGCCTCTGACATTTTCCGTTGCATCCGGCTCTACAAAGGATTCATTTGCAGCATTGGGGGTACTATACCATAATTCTGTCATATTGGTATAACCTGTCAGTTTTCCGGAAACATATGGTCTTCCCTCTGCAGATATGAAGAAAATCGCTCCTTTGTCTGAAGTCTTTTTGTTATTCTCTACTGCAATTGGGTATTCGCCCGGCTCTGTTCCTATCATGACACCTAACCTTTGGTATGTCTGCTGATAAGAATAGGTTAATTCAAAATCTGTATATTTTTTTGCCGTATAGGTAAGCACCTCAACATCGTTTACCAGCGAACTGTCATTCACATTGATTGCGCGTGACAAATAGCCAAAACGGCTCAATCTCCAATGCTCAGCCAGATTCACCTTGTCTAACCTTGTAGATTTTGAAGCATCTGATAAATAATATGCATCAAACATCTCCTCTACCTTTTCAAGGGTCTGAAAGCCGTTTTCTGTATCCGGTCTATGTAAATCACTTTGAATTTCATCGAGGACGAAGCTCTTGATCCCTCCGCAATCTCCCTGGAAGGAACGTGACACCAATGCAATTTCTTCCTTCTCATATTTGTTTGACAGTTCTACCGTCAGTCTCGATTCATAACCGTCTACCCACACCTCCAAAATCGATATGTCATCTAATTTAGAGACCTTGATATGGGCCTTATAAATCTCTCCCTTTGGCATCTGAGATGCAAATTTGTATGCTCCCACTCCACCTCCGGTTGACCATGTTGCATCTCCCGTAACCTCTGCGCTGTTAAATGCAACGGCACCTTCCAGTTGAATCCTTTGATTCAGGAAATAGATACCGACAGTGGAAGCTTCTTCTGCACCATGGAACTCATTCTTCTTACCAAACGCAATCCCGTGGTAAGAGCCGTTAATGATCTCCAGTTCCGCTTCAAAGCTGTCATAAGACTGTCCAAGGTTCATATAGGCGTACTTTTTCGCATTTAACAACTGGTTAGATTTTACGCCCTTATTTCTGGATCCCCACGGAGTACCCGCCTCAGCGTATGGTGTCTTGTCACCGCTTGCGGTTTTATCGGCATTTCCCGTAAACCAATGCTTCGATACCGGTTGATCGATTTCTCCTTCCATCGGGAGATAATTGTTGTTGCCGTCAAACAGTGTAGAGGTGTATGGTAATTCCGTAAGATCCTTATCAATAAAGTTGACATCTACTGCGTGTGCCGGCTCCGGCGGCGTAACAGCATCCGGGTAATTCACGGAAACATGATAATAAACTCCCTGATTTCCCGAAGCCATCTTGGAATACAGAGATATCTTTCCCACCTCATGAATACTGCTTAATTTCATTGAAAATGACACACCGGACACTTCTTCCGTAACAACAACATCTTTTCCGCTCACCTTCATCGTCCATGTCTGCAGCTTTGCATCATTCAGCGTGGCAGCATTAATACGTAACCCGCCTGCCTTAACACAATTGCTGATCGCATTCAGGCTGCCTGCCTCGATTCCATCCAGCCATACATTCTTTCCTTGCACAATCACATCCAGAGTTGGTTTATCTGCTGCATCTGTATAACCGATCTTGTTCGGATTTCCTATGGAAAATCCAACATTATAACCCAGAGACTGGAATGTTGCCTCGAAATCATCCGTCTCCTGCGCGATATGTGCCTTCATGAACGCTGTTCCGTTCTCATATACCGGTGCAAGACCATTCCCTGTCGAAACATTCCATGTCTGTCCTGCCGGAATCTCGCTTTTTCCTGCAATCGGATTATATGCGCTGTCAAAAGAGGTAGATGTTACACCTGCCGTTTGAAGTTCTGTGACACTCATATTACGAAATGCGTAGATCACTTCCGGATAAGTCACTTTTACATTGTAAAAGTGCCCTTGATTCTTATCACTTACACGTGACCAAAGCGATATCTTACCTGTCTCGTGTTCCGCATGCAGCCGGGCAGAAAATGCAACCCCTGATATCTTCTCTGATATTACCACATCCTTTCCGCTCACACTTACGGTCCACGTTTGCAAGTTCGTATCCTTCAATGCACCCTTGGAATTGATATTGCGTCCATTCGCCTTGACACAATTACTGATCGCATTCAGACTGCCGCTCTCAATACCATTCACCCATACATTCGCATTTTGTACGACCACGTCTAAGGTAGCAGTATCCGCCGCGCCTGCATACCCTATTTTGTTCGGATTTCCTACAGAAAATCCTATGTTATAACCCTTCGTTTGAAAAGTCACTTCGAATTTCTCTTTTTCCGGTGCAATATGAGCTTTCATAAACGAAGCTTCACTCGGATAGTTCGGCATTAATCCCTTATCAGCGGAAATCTCCCATTGTTCAGTAGCAGCCTGCTCCTTCTTGCCCGTAATCAGTTGCTTAGACTCATCAAACATGCTTGATGTAAGCGTTGAGTTTTCAAAGTCAGTCTGGCTCATTGTGGTAAAATCATACGCAACATCGGCATTTTCCAGACTCGCCTGTGTATTCCGGGTACTCAGATTCGATTCTTTTGCTGCCACGCCGAAAGTATTCACAATATTCGGCACAAGCATTACCAGTGCGAGAATCATGCTGACAGTCTTCTTACTTACCTTTCGTGCTTTCATTTTCTTTCCTCCTAACTCACATGAATTTATACTACGAGAATTCTGGGATTCCATTTCACTATATCCAAGGTTTCCGGTGTTGATATGGGCACATCCACCCAGTTGGGATTGAAAATCCCCTCTTCTTTCATCGCTTTCAAATCACCGAAAAGCGGTGCCACCGATGTAAAAAACGTTAATTCAACGGATATTTTTTGTCCGTAAAAT
>CAKSAI010000004.1 GCA_934434905.1 uncultured Lachnospiraceae bacterium
CAGCTTCATTATCTGCTCCTTTTCATGATATTATCGATTGTTTTGGCAATTGAACCGCCGAACCTCTTATTGTCCCAGTATCCATGATATTTTTCCAGAAATCAATTCATTCTAAAGCCATTTTTCATGTTTTTATGTCCGATTATAAGATTGTCTTTCCGACAGGCTTTTGCTATCATGATATAAATTTTTATATACTGCGAGGTTTTTTATTATGTCCAACAGCATCAAATACTATATGAAGGGAGCTATGACTGCCGTTATCCTACTGTTTACTTCCGGCGCTATCATACAGACCTTTTTTACGGAGATTGGTTTTAGCGGAAGGCAGATCGGCACTTATACTTCTTTGATCAGCATTGCCCAAATCGTGGCAATGGTGCTGAGTATCTTTACGGCTGACAATATAAAAAATGTAAAAGACACCTTGGCTGTGCTGCTCCTAAGCCCCAGTCTGCTCTGCCTTGCACTGTTGCCATCCTGTTTTTCCGCAAACGAAAATGTAACTATAATCTACTATATTGCTTTGCTGTTTTGCGTCATACAGAATCTTTTTCTTGGTTTTAGCAATGTACTGACATATCGTCTGCCCTATTTGATCATCCCGATGTCGGATTACGCAACGCTGGAGAATAACAATGGCATAATATGCGGTATCTTTTCCATTGTTATCAGTAGCATAATCTCATTTTTAGCCACCATATTCCCCTTTCGCCGAATCATGGCGTTTGGATTTATCCTCAGTCTTGTTTTTTGTCTCTTTTCGTTTATCCTGATTAAGAGTATGAAAATAAAGACCCCTATTTCCCAGCCTACAGAAAAAGAATCCTTTTCCTTCAAAAAGCTTCTGAAACGGGAATTTAAATATTTCTATATGCCCAATTTTTTGCGTGGACTGGCAATGGGTCTGATTAATATAATATCCGTAGTATGTGTAAAAGAGATTACAACAAACGCATCGGTCATCAGCGGATTGGCTGTGCTTCTCTCAGTAGCGTCAATCGTCGGCTGTGCGCTGTACCAGCTATTCAGAAGAAAGCTGAAAACTTCCACATTGTATATGATATGCAGCATACAGATGTTTCTCTTTTTGCCGGGAATGCTTATTGGAAAAAATGTCAGCATATTTTGTATCTGCTATTTCATTGCCTGCATCGGGTACAACATCATTAACGTCAGCGGTGCCGTCTACGCCACTGAAATCATTTCCTACTCCGATATTGGCACTTACACATCGGTGAGACTTATCGTGATGACGCTGGGGCAGGCAATTTCCAGCTATGGAGTCGCCGTGGCAATGGAATATATGCCCGGCGTAGTGATACTTACCATTTGCGGAATGGCACAACTCATTTCGGGGATTATGTATTATTTATATGATATGCGATATCGAAAATCGTGAAAGTCCTTACCCCGGATAATAATCAAAAATGCTCTGAATTGCATCCGTGATATCCACAAGCTCATCATATGCTATGGATGATATTTTCTTATAACCACGTATCTTTAAATCCAACAACTTCATATGCTCACACATAACAACCCCCTGTATCTCTTCCGTTGCAACCGAAATATGCAACGGATCTGGCCTCGCCACCGCTGCCACTGGACAGCAGATTGCCTGCTCCGACTGGTTAAAAAAATTCTTACTCACTACAAGTAAGGGCCCAGAAATTTTCTCAACCCGCAAGATATCTCCCTGCTCGAATCTAACCTTCCCCATATATTACCACACTTCCCTTCCAACGGGTTCCGCCCACTGAAATTCCTCATATGGTCCAACCTTCCCATCAAATGCTGCCGCTCGTTCTTCCAGTGTCTTATGTCTAAATATCTTTGAAAGCACAATGTTCCCGTCCACAACACTGATATTCAAAAAATCGTTTGCACGGATACCTGCGTCATCAAGAATGTCCTTCGACAGCCGAATTCCTTGGCTGTTTCCCCATGCTTTCACTTGTGCCAACATAGGATTTCCTCCCTTCAAAAAAGCTATAGTATATACATAGTATATACCATGGTTTAAAATAAGTCCATATCTTTTTTACGCTTCCTACAGGCCTTGACGCCTGCCAAACCGTCACATAAAAATAAATTCCTCCATCCCAAACATAACCCTGTCCCTGGCGGTCAGCTTTTCCTTCTGCCGATATTCCAGTTGCTCCCCATTGAGATATGTCCCATTGGTGGAATTCATATCCTCCAGATAGTAGCTGCCATCCTCTCTGGATATGCGTGCATGTATCCGGCTGACGCTCTTTCCTGTGATACAGCCATCCACTTCCCCGGCCTCTTTGCCAAGAATGAAGCTGTCCTTCTCTATCGCGATATCCTGCTGAGCGCCGCTCCCCTGATACTTCAGAATTCCCTGGGCTCCGCCTCCGCCACACAATACTTCTGTTGGGTATGTAACCGTTTCCTCCTCTGCCGTCACATAAGGCAGTTCTTCCTCCGCGTCCTTCCAACTGCTCTTCCAAGCTTCCTTCCTGTCTGATTTCAAGCCTTTCCCTTCCAAATACGCTTTTATTTTGGCAAAATGACCGACTTCTTCCCTTCCCGGTGCCGGTGAATGCACCATGACCGGGCGAAACTGCTTTCTGCTTTTTTCTGATTTCTTCGCAGAGTTCTCCCCTGCGTTGCCGACCGCTCCTTCTGAATACTTTTGCGCTGTTTCAGCACGCTCTGCGTATTGCCTTTGAGATTCCCCCATCACATCTGCGCGCTGCATCGAAAAATTTCCGGCCGCTCCGGCATATCCCCGTTGCAGCTCTCTATTCGCTTCCGGATCTCCTTTTTGCAATCTCTGTCGCTCCTTCCATTTCCCATCCTGAGAATCCTCGCCCCCTTCGCCTGTTTCTTCCCCTGTCTCCTGTCTCGCTGCCTGCCGTATCATATCAGAGAACGACATCTCCCTCTGAAGAGAGAGCTGATACATCTCATACGCCATTGCTGCCCCTTGCTTATCGCTGTGTTCCAGCCTGCGCAGCAGCAGCTCCATCAATTCCTGAAAGGAATCCCGGATATCCTTATGATAGCCCGGCAAATAGGCAATCCCCACCGTTTTTCCGGTGAGATCCAGATACAGATACTCCGGGTCGAGTATAAGCTGCGACTCATCCAGCATATACTCCTGTAGCTGCCGACAGACCGTATCCAACCCTTGGAACAGCAACGTAAGAAGCTGCCCGTCCGCCTCCCTGCGTCCCAGATAATCCGCGAGATTCTGCTTCCCGGTAATGTCATACCAGAAGCGGATCTGTCCGTCCGAGATCTCCGTCTCCATCCCCAAGAGTCCCGGAATCCTGTTGTATGCCAACATTGTTAGTTCGTACGGATCCTCTGATTCCCGGTCGCCTTCCATGATCATATAGCTCTGTTGAAACCTTCTCCTATAACTGACTTCCACTAATTTCTCCTCCTATGGCAATAATTCTCTGGCAAAAAAGATCCCTCTGAAAATGTCTGCCGCATTTTCAATATTGACCCAATCGATCATCGTTATTTCCACCGTCTGCTGGTAGAGGCCTATCGCTGACTTCATGATCCAGAAAATGATCATCAGAATGATACTCATCACGAAGACAGCCTCCACCGTCATGCTTCCTTTCATCCAATCCCTCCTCTGTCATACCCCCGTAACCATCATGGTAAGATATCCCAGAAGCAGAAACGGCACAAAGGGTATCTCCCGTTTTCGCTTCCATCTTCGAAAAGCCAGCATTCCCAGGGAAACAAGTGCTGCATACAGAAGGCTTATGAATAGAAGCTCCAGTACGCTGCTTCCCCCCAGGAAAACGCCAGCCGTCATCAGAAGAAATCCATCCCCAAGACCAATGCTTCCCCGCGTCAGCAGGCTCACCGCCACCAATGCCGCCCCAACAGCCGCCCCCAGCAGCATATCAGGCACAGATATCGACCTCTGAAACAGATTGATTGTGATTCCAGCCGCGCCAAAAATCCATAGGTAGCGGACAGATATCCTTTTCTTTCGGATATCCTCCACTGCATACAGGCCCAACATTCCCAATAAAATGATCCGGGTCATTCTCCACCTCCGCATCTGCTGCATGCACGTCGGTCTCCCACCTCAGAAAATGGTATCGTATAGATCGTTCTCTTCAAGCTGCGACAATCTATGGTGGTATGATACCGCATGCCATCCTCTGTCACATAATAGTAGGTATATGTTCCGGGCATCTGACCGCATATCATGCAGGCTGTATATCCGGCACTCTTCGCTGCCTCACATGCCATCATCTTCGTGGAAAGCTTCAAGTGCGAGCATTCCCTGGTCACGTGATAGACTTCTCCGGCTGGCGTTATGTAAACAAAACGCTCGGTCTCTTCATCATCGCCATCTCCCGGATACCCCGTCCATTTCTTCATATAAACCCGCTGGCTGATGGGAATGTTCCCCAGGCCAAACATGCGAAATGGCAGCTTACATTGATAATAGATCCGCAGATCCACGTATTCTCCGGACAGCTCCGATTCGCTCCAGCCGATCCCCAGACGCCCGCCCAGCAGGACATCATCCGGGAAATCCTTCTTCAGAAGCTCCTTCTGAAAATATCCGACCGCCAGCAGCAGAGGCTCATCCTCCGTCTCCGCCTCCAGTGATACAAAGCTCCCGGCCGCCGCCAACGCTCCTTCCGTCATCTTAGACACCTGCAGTACCCGGAAGAAGAACAGAACCGCCGTCAGTGCAAACAGGAATAACGGGAACACCAGCGCCGCCTCCACAGTCAGGCTCCCGGAAGAGAGGAGACTTTGCGGCACCCCTTGCCTTGGAGATATCATATTTTCATTCCAATCTTCCTCTTTGTGGTGTAGAGTAGTTTTTTTGTTTTTTTCAAGAGGCACCGCAAAGCCCCCTCCTTCCTTTCCGCCCGTACGCCGCTATTTTCCTCCATACGTCATTCGTACCGTCTCCTTCATGGAGAATGCCTTCCAGCCTCCAACCGCTACAAAGTTCCAGTTCCAAAACAGCGGCCGTGCCTCATAGGCAAAGGTTCCTTCCGCCGCCTGTATCATGTGATCCATGGATACGCCCTCATTCCGCTCGATCAGATCCATGCATCGATAACTGATCGTCTTTCCTGATAAAAGGAACAGCAGCAACTGCAGATACTGTGTATAGGTCAGCCCCTGCCCTTTATCCTCAGACTCGGAACTACTCTCAATCGTCCCACGGCAGTTTCTAAGATCGCTGCTCCACTGATCTGTCCGCTTTAGAAAAGGAACCTTCTTTCCGCTCAACAGAGCACGGACATCAAGAACACTTTCCACATAAGCCCAGGCCAGAAGGATTCCGATCTGTACTGCCTTAACCAGCGGTGCAATGCCGGTGAATCCCACCGCCGCTGTGGCAATTCCAAGCGCAAGACTTTTCTTTTCGGCGTCCTTAAGGATCGTGACAAAGTTCATGGCCTCCCGGATTCCCAGAAGCTCGCAGGCCACCGTCTCCAGATTCTCGGTGTCGCTCTCCTTTCCGGCCAGCAGATACTCCATCTCGTAATCCAGAACCTTCTCCTTCGCCCCCTTCTCGCGTTCTGCCGTATAATCGGAAAAATAATTCTGAATATAGTAATGCAGCCAGAGCCTGTCCAGAATCCCCGTGTCCGCCTCCGGGCTCCAGTTTCCCTCTGCAAGCTGCCTGCCGCCAATGAATACGGGATCCTTTAGCGCCTTTCTGGAAAGGCTGGTGGGATCCTTGACTACCATGGCGAGAACGGAGGACGACTTCAACTCCCGGACATATTCCATGGGATTCTCCATCTGCTCCGTCTCCGAATTGACAGCGCCCCCCGGTTCCCTGGCTCCTCCTGATCCCCCGGCTCCTTCTCCTTCCCCCGGCTCTCCGGTTCCTTCTCCTGATTCCCCGGCTCCTTCTCCTGATTCACCGGCTCCTTCTCCTGATTCACCGCTTCCTTCTCCTTCCCCCGGCTCCCCGGCTCCTTCTCCCGATTCGCCGCCTGCCTTCCCGATCTCTTCTGCTTCCCCCATGGCTTCCCAGGCCTGATCCCATCCCTGGTCCTTCTGCTCGACCTGATTCTCTGCCTCGCCGCTGTGCTCCTTTAGATTCAGAAGCTCATCCAGCACATCCACAACTGCCTCCATCTGCATCTGATGCGCCACCTGACTTAGGAACACCTTTCCTTCCTGATCCGTTGCCAGTTGAAAGCTGTTCACCATCATATCCCTCAGTTCCATGAATACGAGATTACTGCCTCTGCTCCAGATACTCCCGGAAGCGGCAGAGAGATTCTCCTCCGCTGTTTCCACGGCTCTCGCTGCGAACTTCTCCACGGAAAATCCTCCCTCCTGCCAGCTCCCATCCAGAAACAGAAGATGATAGTCCTCCCACATCCCGGCATGGTAATTCCCGAACATGGACTGCATACAGATCTCGGACACGAGTTCAGCCCTGCTCTTCAGGCAATAGACCCGCGCACCCTCCAGCAACGAGAAGATAAAGGACAACACAAGCACCAGCGTCAGCGCCAGAAATACCGTTATACTTCCCCGCTTCACTTAGATCTTCCCCGCGTTGGTGTCAATTGTTCGGAATATCTTCTGTACCAGAGCTGTGATCCGGTTCTTAAATATCGCAACCAACGCGATCAATACCACAAGAATCAAAATACTCTCCACACCGCCGACTCCATCTTCTTCTTTCAAAAAACGCTTTATTTGTTCCATAATGTTCTCCTTTCGATAATCCACTACATCCCCAGCGACAGCATCGCCGGCAGCATCAGAATCGCAAATACCAGCAGCAACATCATCCCCATGGGCAGCAGTAGTCTGGTCCCTGCTTCCTCCCCAAGCTGCTTTGCATACGCCTTGCGCTGACTGAATGCATCCTCCGCTTCCGCATCCAGAAGCCGCTGCATATCCCTTGTTCCTTTCCGCACATTCTGCATCAGCAAAGAGGCAAATTTCCGATACTGCGGCTGACCGCAGCGCTGTCCGAAGTTCTCATACGCCTGTATCTCTCCGGTTCCGTCCTGCATCTCATACATTGTTTTTAGAAGTTCCTCATAGCCCGGCCGCACCCGTGTATGCCCCTGCTCCTTCTCCGTCCGGTAATCCAGCGCCAGACGCGACCAGGCCGCCGGTATCGTCATGCCTGCCCCTGCCAGCAGCGACAACTGGCTGACAATATCGGGATAGTCCAGCGATAGTCCCTGCAGCCACCGCTTCTTCTCCCGTTCCCGCTTCTCCTTCTGATACACATACCAGGCTGCCATGCAGGCAATGCCGAGAATCAGCAGCTTTCCATCCACCCGCTCCGATGGACTGTACCACCCCAGGGCCACCCCATTGGCCTCCTCCGGCAGCGACAGATATTCTTCTCCCTGCTTCTCGTTTTCCGCTTCCAGGCTTTTTCTGATCTCATCAAGCACTGCCTCCGCTCCCTCCAAGGGCTGCGGCGTCAGTTGCAGGTAGAATTCATGAACCGCCTCCCGCTCCTGACAGCTCATCTGAGCCGTCACCTTCACCATTGCGGTTTCTTCCGTGAGATGATCCCACAGGATCTTCCCATCCATGTCCACCAGATCATATGGCTCAAAGTAGCAATCCACCGCCACAAGGCCATCCTTAAGCCACTCCGGCACTGCCAGATCCGTGACGATCCGATCCGGAGACTCATTTTCTCCAAGAATTACCTGCTCAAGCTCCTGCTTCGCTTCCTCAAATACCTGCTCCGCTTCCTCCTCCGTCAGCTTCCGCTCCTCCACAGTGACAGAGTACGTATACGGCTCCGGCAGCTCCTTGGACTCCAACAACAGGGACACCTCTGTCTCTCCCCCGCCTGCTTTGCCCCGCTCCAGTCTGGTAAGGGCGTTTTTCCCGGAACCGCCCGCCTGTTCCAGAATCCCTGCTGTCAGGCAGACAACCCCTATGCCCGCCAGTGCCAGCAGATAATTCCGAAACTTCCACTGTATGCTCCTTCTCCCAAGATACCAATAGGCGAGCAGACTCCCGGCGGTCAGCACTGCATATCCTATTACAATCCCCATAGCTCTTCTCCTTTTATTAGACTTGAATGTCCACAATCCTCTCAGAGATCAGATATGCCGCCCCGTACACCACCAGACAGATACTCATGATGGTTCTCCCCAGAGCTCCTGCATACATGATATCCAGAAACCCCGGTGATGAGAGCTGCACGAAGAACAGGATTCCCAGCGGTATCACATTCATGATCTTCTGCTCCAGTTGCCGGGACGCCACCATGATCTGCAGCTCCTGCTCCAGCCCGGCCTTTTCCGAGATCCGCAGGGTGGTATCCTTCAGTATCCGGACAAAATCGCTGCCATTTCGCTTGGCATAGCCGAACACCTGGCCAAAGCCTGATATTTCCTCCACCCCGCTGCGCTCTGCCAGATCCCGGAGCAATGTCTCCACCGGCATGTTCAGCCGTATCTGCTGATTGATCACACGCAGCTCCTGACACATATCCGCCCGCTCCCCCAGCAGATGTACCAGCTCCTTTTCCGCCTCCCGGAAGGCATTTTCCACGGAATAACCGGAATAGAGTGAAGCTGTGACAACCCGGATGCATTCCTTGAACTGTTCCCGCAACATCAACTGCTGCTTCTTAACCGCCCTTCTCTTATAGGACACAAAAGTAAACGGCAGCACGATAATCACACTGAATATTCCCCAAATACTGCGGTAAAAAAGCCAGCCGACGGCGGCAGAAAGACCTGCTGCCTGTGCCAGACAGATGGCTATGTCCTTGCCTGTAACCCGGTATTTCCGGTAATCCTTCAACTCTTTGGTATTCCTGCCCGCAGCAGCTTTTCCCTGTTTGCAAGCTCTCCCACCTGCTCCCAGCACCCTGTCACCTTCCCTTCCCCCTTTCCGGTCTCCCGGAACCGATAGAGCGGATTCAGGCAGATCTCATGATCCTCATACCCGGTAATCTCCATCACGTCCAACACCTTGCGGCTTCTGTCCCGCATCCTTCCAAGATGAACCAGAATATCGATCCCTGCGGCAATCTGCGCCTGCACTGCCGTAAGCGGCAGCTCCATCCCCATAAGCACCATGGTCTCGATCCTCTTAAGCATATCCCGGCAGCTATTGGCATGGCCGGTGCTCAGAGATCCGTCATGGCCGGTATTCATGGCCTGAAGCATATCAAGAGCCTCCGCGCCGCGGATCTCGCCCACAATGATCCGATCCGGCCGCATACGCAGCGCCGTTTTGATCAGATCGCGGATGGTGATCCCGTTCCCCGTCTCCATGTTGTCATTTCGCGTCTCTAAGCGCACCAGATTCGGAATATTCCTGATCTGCAGCTCCGCCGAATCCTCGATGGTCACGATCCGTTCATCCGCCGGGATGAAGGATGACAGTGCATTGAGGAAGGTGGTTTTCCCCGATCCGGTTCCACCGGAAATAAAAATATTGTACCGGGCCGCCACCAACTGCTGCAAAAACTTCACCAGTTCCCGGCTGACAGACCCAAATCCGATCATCTTCTCCATCGTGATGGGCTCCTTCGGAAACTTCCGTATCGAGATACAGGATCCGTCGATGGCAATGGGCTCCAGCACGATATTGACCCTGGATCCGTCTGCCAGCCTGGCGTCCACAATGGGCGAATACTCATTCACCACCCGGTTGTTGGTTCCCACGATCTGCTGGATCACGTCCTCAAGCTTCTCCCGTGATCGGAAGCACTTGTCCCACTGAAGGATACGGCCCTGCTTCTCATAGAAGATCTTTCCCCGACCGTTTACCATAATCTCTGTAATCTCCTCATCATCGATAAGCTCCTGCAGAATGTCCAGCCGCCGCAGGGAATAAAACACCTCCATGCGCAGCTTCCGCCGACTTTCCAGCGATAATACCTGGCTCTTCGCCCGCTCACAGATTGCTTCATCGATGATGGCAAGGATCTCCCCGTCGGGAATCTCCCTGGAAATATCCAGGCGCTCCATCACATAATTTCTAATATGTTCCACGATTCACATACCGGACAGCCCTGGCCCGGTCCCCCAATACACCATAGAGCCATCGGCTCAGCGCAGGTTCCTCTTCAATCACCTGCATATCCGCCATAGAGAAGGAGACATACTCCATCTTCTCTGCAAGCTGCTGTGCTCCGCTCTTCACCATACCTTCTTCAAACTGTCGGCGCTGTCCCCTGGCAAGACCCCCTTGATCGATGACACCGTAGATCCTGGTACATTGCTCCAGCAGTCTGAAAAATCCCGGAATCATAACCCCGAAATCCAAGAGAAGCACCTCATAATCCGTCTTCTCCACCAACAGCGACAGCAATGACTGATAATCCTCCGCCCCAGATTGACAAAGCAACTGTGCGTCCGCCATAGGCGGAATGTAATCCATATGGTTCACCGTATGAAGCACACTTTCCAAAAGTCCCTGCACCTGATTACCGTAGCCGGAGATCAGATACATCAGATCCGCCAGATCCCGATGATATTCCTGTCCCAGCCAGGCTCCCAGGCCGGCCCACTCCCCCATATTTACGTACAGCACACGCTTCTCCTCCGCAAGCATCTGTGCCATCGTCAACGCAAAGGGCGTCTGCAGCCTGCTGCGGGTGGGTGAGTAAACACCGATGATTTCCTTTCTCCTGTGGCAGACGGAATCATCTGTCTTCTCAAGCTTCAGATAATATCCAAAAACAATGCGCAGGATCTCCTCCGCAGACTGATACTTGAATACCGCCGGTTCCTTCTCCTTCGGCCAATCCGGCTCCTCACACAGGCAGATCCAAAGGCTGTCCCCCTTCGCTTCCGCCCCTGCATTCTCGAAGCCCTTTCCAAACAGCACAATATCAAAGCTTGTCCGCTGTTCCTCCTCATAGAACTGCTTCCGGGAGGAAAAGGCATACACCTTAAGCTGCCCTGCTCTCTTGTGCATCAAATACTCTGCCAGACGTTCTCTGTATGTGTCCTGCACATCACAGACCGCCATGGTCACCTTCTTCACATGATCACCCCCATTGTGATACAAAATCCTGCCAATATGGCAACTGAAAAATGAATGATATTCTGATTTCCCTCTGACTGTTCCCGATAAATAAGAATGCTTTTCGCCCCCAGGCACCTTCCAATATACTGGATAAAATAAATCAGACGCGCAAAGAGATTTTTTTGATATAACAGCTTTATCAAAGAAATGATCGCCCCCGTCACAAATGAAAAAAACATACAATAGCATAATACCTTCAAGTTCCAAATACTTCCTATCACGGAAAACAGCTTGATGTCGCCTGCGCCCAGCGCATGCATCAGAAAAAGTAAGAATAATATGATAACCGGAAAGAATATCTGTAAAACAGATAAGATCAAGCCCCGATACCCAGACTCCCATATCTGAACAAAGAAACCTGTCGCAATTCCTAGACAGATCAGCCGGTTACTGATCCTGCCCGCTTTCATGTCCGTGATCACCGCTATGACCAGCAGCAATAACGTCCATAAAACCTTCACCGTCCCAATTCATCACCTCAACCTTCTCAACATGATGTTCCCAATCATCATCCCTGTTCTCTCGCGGTGTCTATGTTAGCAGCAGCGACACCACATATGCTCTACCCTGCTCTTTCCTCACCTCCCTTTTGGTATTTTGGATTATATAGCATGTTTTTCCTCTTGTCTACCTTTATTTTCCAAATTTTTCACTTTTGTAAAATACTTACAAAAATTTGTAGAACAAAATTCCATAGACAAGCGCAAACCCGCTGATACCAAGGGTTCCGAGTGTCAAAAGGTTCACCGGATTAAGCCCTGCAGCAACCGGAACCGCCTGTATTTTCAAAAATTTATTGAAGAAATAGATGCCGACAACCCCCAGCATCACCCGCGCCACAAACTGAAACAGAACCCTTGACTTTTGCTTCAGCGCCCCTATTACGAGTACCAGCACACAGATAGCCACAATCGCGATCACACCGTAATCCATCGCCCAGCCTGCCATTCTTTTTCTAAAATATATACGAAAAATATTTTTTTATACCTTTTTTTGTATAGATTGGAAATTTGTGCTTATACTTAGTAAAAAGAGGGATTTCATCCTAAAGGAAGTGATTTTTTTGATTCGAATTTTGAAGCAGATATCCGCCAAGGAGCGGACCTATGCCTTACTTTTAGATGATTTAAAAAGAACAAAAAGCGACCTGGAGCTGTCCTATTCCAACTTTGAGAATGTGGTAGATCCTGATCTGATCGATAGCTGTATCTATCAGATTAATGCTGTTCAGATGCGGTATAAATTTCTGCTCTCCAGGGTAAAGCAGATGGAAGAGCCCTGCGTGGAAGCAGCCTGCGGAGAGGAACCGGTGGTGCAGTAACGTGATGTACGGCGCTAAATGCCAAATGGACGTTTAGCGCCTTTTCTGTCCGGCAGAAGCACGGCCCTCACTCCGGCAGATACGTGACAAAGAAGCTCCCGCCTGCCGCAAAGAAATCCTCGCTGTCATTCATTCCCTTCTTATAATTCCCACCGGAGGGCAGATTCCGAAGAATGGTATTTCGCGAATCATACCCAACGATCAGCACCGGCTGCTGGCCTTGTCCCAATGCAAACACAGGACTGCCCTGGCTCACGTAATACAGCACCTGCGCTGCCGTGCAGCCGGTAAGGTTCAGCACTCTGGCAGAGGGCATCGCTTCCCGCAGATAGCTCTCTGCAGACTGCCCGGCCGCTGCTAATGCTTCCAGATCCAGGTTCACCTCCACTGCAGACTTGCTGGCCTGCTTTCCCCGGCTCCAGACATACGATTGCCCTGCTCCGATGACAACACCGACATTCGCATCTGCACAACGCACGGCCTCCGCCACATTGGAGCTGGACAGAATCACCTTGCCTTTTGCATAGACAAGATAATGCTCTCCGGCTGTATCTGTCTCCAGTGTGATCTTAGGTTTCTCCCCTGACACGATCTCCTTGGGTGTCAGGATCAGCGGTGTCTTCGCAGAAAGCTTTCGGGACATGGTTAGTGCCACCTGGGTCTGCTTCTTCCCCGATGACTTGGTCTCCACGCTGATATTCTGGGCAGCCTCGATCTCATGGCTCTTGATGGCGTCCCCTTCCACCTGGGTCAGCGTGTTTCCTTCCTTCCACACGCGCTCCAGGAAGACCGTTGCTCCATCCACATAAGCATCCGTCATATAATAGCCGGCCTTCTCATACTCCTTAACGACCTGCTGCTTCTGATCCACGATCATAACCTTATACATCAGCTTTCCCGCCGCAGACACATCCTCCTGTCGATAGACACCGCAGACAAAATCGCTCTCCACGAATCCGATCGGCCGTATGCGCTCCCCGGCCGCTGCAGCCATCTGCCACTGCTGCCCTGACTCCAGATCCATCACGGTGACAGCCTCCCCGGACTCCTGTCCGTACCAGGCAATGTATCGTCCGTCCCCGGAAACGGCGAGATCATCCTCGGAAAGCCCGGATCGGAGCACCGCTGCCTTTCCATCCTCCAACTGTATGCGATAGACAGCGCCCTCGGCCGCCATATAGAACTCATTGTTTCGCCCGGTATAAAACAGCTTGCCCCAGGTTTCCTTCAGAACCTGATACGATTCCGCAGACTGTACAAACAGCTCCTCCTCCACCGTATTTGCCATGCTGTCATAGTGATACAGCCCGATCCCGGTAAATCCTTCGTGCTCCCCGCGGTTCATGTACCCATACACCACGAAGTCCATGCTGCCGGACTCATCAATCTTGATGATACGGATATCATGGTTCTGATTGTTCTCCCGGTCATTGACGCCCTCTATCCCCTTAAAACTGAATACCAGCGACAGCCGGTTGCTTCCTGTATCGTAGCTCCACAGCTCTCCGGCCTGGACAAAGCCCACCGCCGCCGCGTTTTCATTTGCCATGTAAGTTACATCATTATCACGGATTCCCAGAAGCACCGAATTGCCCGAAACATTCATCCCGCTTCCCCGGAAGAATTCCTCCATGGTACGCTCATAATCCAGCAGGTACATACGCTTATTGTCGGGGCTGTACCGCACACGATAATATTCCTCCACATTGTAGAATTCCGTCTCTCCGTTCTCGCCTGTGGACGCCATCACATAATCCAGCACAACCGTTGAGAAATAGGCACCGATCTCCTTGATAGAGGGAACCGGCGTCCCCAGTACTTCTCCCGCAAGATCGCCCCACGCCACCTGCTTTAAGCTGGAATGGATCGTAACCTTCTGCAGCGTAGTATTATCCCCATCCCGGTTGGGCTCCAGATAAGTAGACAGCTCCTTCGCGGCCTCCTTGTCAAAGGTCTTCGCATGAAAATCCATGACATACGCGATGGTCTCGTCCACATAATACTTGTCCGCCCGGATGATCCTGGTATAATACCGGACCTCCTCCTGTCCACAGGACAGTGTCAGGATCAGCATGTATTCCCGATTATCCTCCAGCAGGTCCTGAAGCTTAAGCTGTGTGCTGATCTCTCCGTTTTCCTGGGAAAACTCACTGACATCAGACGCCTCCACGAGCCGCTCCATATCAAGGCTTCGAACCTCATAGGCAATACCCTCCACATGGTTGCGGAAGGTCTCTATCTCTATCGGCAGCACCCGATCCGCTGCCAGCGGGGTTATGGTATCACGCATACTTACAACATCCATCTTCGCACGATATCCGAACAACTGGTTGATATAAGTATCCCCCTTTTTCATATACACCACCGGAAGTGTCGCCTCCGGCATCTCCGAGGTCAGATCCGCATGATCCCGATTGCTGAAAATACTGAAGCTTACAAGCGCCACCAGAAATACCAGCGTCAACACCATCGGTCTTATCAACTTCTTAATCATCGCTGTCCTCTCCCTCTTCCCGCTGCAGCCTGGCTAATGTCGGATCCACATGCAGGAAATCCATCAGATTCTGATAATTCTGTGTTCTCTTCTTCCCATCGTTTCTCACGGCACGCAGCAATATATTTTTGGGGGTATGCTCCATGTCGATGAATTCCAACACCTGCACGTCATACCCGCGGCTCTCCAGGATCTGCGCCCGCAGCGCATCGGTAAAAAGTGCTGCCATGCGCTCCTTGATAAGCCCATACCGGAAGATCGGTGCCAGGATCTCATTCTCCATCTGCCCGTTCAGTTCATGCTGGCAGCAGGGCACCGACAGGATAACTTTGGCTCCCCAGCGGATAGCCTTGTCCAATGCATAATCCGTAGCTGTGTCGCATGCATGCAGCGTCACCACCATATCCACCCGGTCAGCTCCCTCGTAACGGGCGATATCGCCCACAGAAAAATGAAGCTTGTCATAACCGTACTTTTCTGCCAGTCGGCTGCAATTTTCAATCACATCCTCCTTCAGATCCAGCCCGGTAATCGCCACGTTAAGACCCCTTAACTCCCTCAGGTAATAGTACATGGCGAAGGTCAGGTAGGATTTGCCGCATCCAAAGTCCAGAATCGAAATCTCACGTTCCTTCGGCAGCTGCGGCAGAACATCCTCAATGAACTCCAGAAAGCGGTTGATCTGACGGAACTTATCATACTGGGCATGAACAATCTTCCCTTCCTTCATCTGCACACCCAGATCCACCAGGAAATCCACCTTCCGCTCCGGATCCAGGATATACCGCTTCTTCCTATTATGGGATAAATCCGGCTGTTTTACGCAGGCGGAAACCCTTTTTTCCTTAACCGTGACCTTTCCCTTCTTACTCACCAATACATGAAGCTGGCCATCCGCAGCAGACAGCTCCAACTGCTTATATTCCTGCAGCCATTCCAGCACCCCGGCAACCGCAGCCGCATGATCCAGGTTGTGGTGATAGACCTTGGTTCCCTTATATTCACTGGCCTGGAAGATAAGACCGCTCCTCAGCCTGACCGGACGGATCTGGATCCGGGCGGCAGCTCCATCGGTACGGGGATTGCTCAGTGTGGCATGATGAAGGTTCTCATTCATGTATTTGGATAATAATTCTTGTAGATTCTGCATTCTTGCTCCTTTGAAAATATGATGGCAAAATTTTTTCATAAGCTTCTATTTTTCATAAGTTCCCGTCCTGCTGCATCGGCAAAGCTGTCACTGCTTCTCCCGCAATCCGTTGCGCACCAGCTTCACCACCCGTTCCCGCTCCACGGACAGCACCATTGCCACCTCCACCAGCAGGAAGGCGATGGAGCTTCCGCCGGAGCTGAAGAAGGGCAGCGTCAGCCCGGTATTGGGAAAGACACTGCAGTTGACGGCGATATTGATAATGCTCTGGAGCCCGATATGGGCAAACACGCCAAGGGCAAGGGCAGAGCCATAGATATTCTCCGCACTGATGGACACCCGCAGGATCTGATACAGCAGGTACGCCAGAAGGCCGATGGCCAGCGCTGCGCCAACGGCTCCCATCTCCTCGCAGAGAATGGAGAAGATCATATCGTTATCCGCCTCCGGAAGGATGGATTTCTGGATGGAATTCCCCAGGCCCACGCCGAACAGCCCGCCTCTCCCAATAGCGTACAGCGCCTGCAGCACCTGGTATCCCTGCCCGGAGGCATAGAGCTCCGGGTCGATCCAGGCGGCGATACGCCGCACCCGGAAAGGCAGGTTCTCTATCTCACTGGGCGAGGGCAGATCCATGGCGATCTTCGCCACATAGAGGCCCACGACCAGAAACATCAGCGCCGCCACGCCTACATGCAGCTTCCAGGTTTTCGTGCATACGAAACTGACAACAAAGGTGATCCCCAGCACTACAACACTGGAGCTCAAGTCATTGGACAGAATCAGCAATAAGACCGCCGGAACACCGCCCGCAATCCACAGATAGATCGTCAACTGCACGGTTCCAAGACTCTTATAGTACCGTTTTACCATGTAAGCGAGAAAAACGATCACGCACAGCTTCACTACCTCCGCCACCTGGAACTGAATGGGTCCGTAGATCTTCACCCAGCGCGTAGCTCCGTGGGAGGATACGGCCAATGGTGTCTTCAGCAGAAATGTACATAGGATCCCGCCAAAATAAATCAGATATACCACCTTTTGCAGAAGCTTATAACTGACAAACTGTCCGGCAAACATGCAAAAAAAGCCTGCCAATATGAAGATCGCCTGTCGTTTCACCTGATACAGCGAATCATAATTGCAGGCCTTAGACAAGCTGCACTCATCTGCCGTCACGGAGAACACCATCATAGCGCCAAAGCAGCATAACAGTATAGTGACGATCCAGATATTAAAGTCAACACGTCCGGATTGCTCCAGTATCTCATCTTTTTCTTTGCGGTTCATTGCACTCATCCATTCTATCGTATACTCCCTTCCGAGAATCCCGGAAGGGAGTGTATTTGCCGTTATTAAACCATCATTACCACCATCGTCTGCACCGCCTGTGGCGGCATCTGCGGTTGTGCATCTCATTGAACAGCAGCACATCAATGAGATTTCTAAGCCCCTGATCCGGCCGATGATGCGGTGGTCTTCCATGAGGCGGGCCGAACTCCGGCGGTCTGCCGCCGCGGCCTCGCTGCTGCCCTACCAGCTGCAGCTCCTCCGCCTCCACCGGTTCATACTGCTCGGCTTCAAAGTCCACCGGCTGGGCCGCCCGGTCGTAGATCCGGTCACCAATCTGGCGCAGCATCAGGCGATCCGGATATTCATCAAACATCAGGCTGCCCTCATGCTCCATCTGATCACACTCTTCCTCGACGAAGCCCTGAACCTGACGCACCTCCTCCGGATACATGCTCCTTAAGCGCTCCATATCCCGCTCATATTCCGCTTCCTCCAAGAACATGTTCTGCATGGGATATGTCATATAAAATGGCATCTTCTGGGAACCGCCGCCGGTCATCCTGTAAAATTCTTCCTGGTTATATTCCACTGATTCTCTCCCGACTTTCAACATCTCTATACTATATGCCGGAAGTTATCCACCGGTGACTAATCCACGGTCAGCAGAAATAATGCCGCCGAAAGCTCATACGGCACAAAGGTCAGAAGCCCCAACTGCTCCGTGAGATCGATTTTCCCTCTGCGGTACGCATGGTAGATACAGGACGTGATGTACACGCTGTCCTGCTTGATCTTCATCTCCGTCAGCCTGGAAGCCAGCTCCACGGAGCTGAGTCCCTCAAAGGGGCTTAAGTCAACTGCCTCCTCCGGGCATATCTGTTCCAGAAGGTTGTCAATAAACTCGGACAGATACCAGGGGTCCTCAACCGGCAGTCTGAAAATCTTTCCGCAGATTTCCGCCGCCCCCACGAAATAATCCTGTCTGGAGTACGTCTTCTTTCGGATATGATCCTCAATATTCCCGCACAGCCGCTTGCTGTCTCCCGGCTTCACCAGCTTACTGAAGGTTCCCTCCGTGAGATAACTCTCCGTCCGGGCCACTCTGCTCACGAAGGAATCGATCTCCTTTTTGTACTGATCCAGATCCTCCTGACGGAAGATATAGTCCATGCCGTCCATTTTACCGAAGACCTTCATGGTATCGTAATAGCCCAGGGCCTGGTTGGCATTCAGTATTGCCCGGTCGAAGTTCAGCATGGTCCCTAAGGATCTGCTGGGGGTGATGTATTTCACATATGGCTTGTTTACATAATTCGGGTGCTGCGGGCTGGTATGCAGATCCACCGCGATCACCTCGTCCGCGCCCATTTTAAGCGCCAGATCGATGGGAAGATTGTCATAATAGCATCCGTCCAGATACAGCTCATTCCCGATCCTGTGCATGGGAAACACCGGGAAAATAGAGGCAGATGCCATGATATAGTCCTTCAACAGGCCCACCGGTATCTCTTCCTTCGTCAGCTCCATGGGCTTTAACGAGGAAAACTGCACGGTCACCAGGCCGAAATCCACATCCGAAGCCCGCACCTTCTCCTCATCCACAAGATTGTCGATAAATTCAAGAAACGGAGAGACATCCGCTCCCTTGTTTTTTACATACTTCTTCAGGAAAGGTCCGATGGCCTCCCGTTGGTTGAACATGCCTTCCATGGTGGTTGTCAGGTTCACTCCGTCTGCAATCACATTCTCCATCTCAATGGTATTCCAGATCTCGCAGGCCCGCTCATACTCGCGCGCCACCATCAGTGCACCGTTCACTGCACCGATGGATGTCCCTGTCACGATCTCATATTCAATGTCCATTTCTTTTAATGCCTTCCAGACGCCTGCTTCATAGGCTCCCTTGGTTCCGCCGCCTCCCAGTGCAATCGCTCTGCGCATACATACCCTCCATTCTCTCTAGTAAGTGAATATCGCCACTCCGTAGGGCGGCAGTTCATATCCGATGGAATACTCCCGGCCGTCCCATTCCCGCTTCTCTGCCTTATAGATCTGCGGGCGCTCCGCTCCGCTGCCACCGAAGCGCTCCTCATCGCTGTTGAAGATCAGCTTATACTGACGCTTCATGGGAACGCCGACACGGTAATCCTTCCGCTCCATGGGTGTGAAATTGCAGACAAACAGCAGATTCTTCCTGCCTGTACGGCTCTTGCGGACGAAGCTGTAGATGCTCTTCTGTGTATCATTGGCATTGATCCACTCAAAGCCGTTGAAATTATTGTCATCCTGATACAACGCAGGATAATTGCGATAAATTGAAAGCAGCGCCTTCACCGTCTCCTGCACCTGCGCATGCTCCTTTTCCGCCAGGAGGTACCAATCCAGCTCCCGCGCTTCGCTCCATTCCCGAAGCTGGGCGAAGTCCTGCCCCATGAACAGAAGCTTCTTTCCCGGATGCCCCATCATGAATGCGTAGCCCACCTTCAGATTATCATACTTATCCCGGCCAAGCCCCGGCATCTTGTTCAGCATGGAGCATTTCAGATGCACCACCTCATCGTGGGACAGCACCAGGATATAATTCTCACTGGCATTATAGCTCATGGCGAAGGTCATCTTGTAATGATTGTCCTTCCGAAAATAGGGATCCAGCTTCATATAGTCCAGGAAATCATGCATCCAGCCCATATTCCACTTGAAATTAAAGCTCAGACCGCCTTGGGCCGCATCTCCGGTAACCATGGGCCAGGCCGTGGATTCCTCCGCGATCATCGCTACGCCCGGATTCCTTCCCCGTATCAGGGTATTCAGATGGCGGAAGAACTCGATGGCCTCCAGATTCTTATTCTCTCCATACTGGTTTGGCACCCATTGTCCATCCTTCTTCCCATAATCCAGATAGAGCATGGAGGCAACGGCGTCCACACGAAGGCCGTCAATGTGGTAATGCTCCACCCACATCAGGGCGCTGCCGATCAGGAAATTCTTGACTTCGTTTTTTCCATAATCAAAAACCTTGGTACCCCATTCGGGATGCTCGCCCTTCCGGCTGTCTGCATACTCGTACAGCGGCTCTCCGTCGAAATCCGCCAGTCCATGGGCGTCCTTGGGAAAATGCGCCGGCACCCAGTCCAGGATGACACCGATATCGTTATTGTGGAGATAATTAATGAAATACATGAAGTCTTCCGGCGATCCATAGCGGGAGGTGGGTGCATAGTAGCCCGTCACCTGATATCCCCAGGAGCCGTCAAAGGGATATTCTGAGATTCCCATCAGCTCCACGTGGGTATAACCCATCTGCTTCACGTACTCGGTAAGGCTCACTGCCAACTCCCGGTAGGAATAAAAGCCGTCATCGGTCCGTCCGGGATGACGCTTCCAGGATCCCGGATGCACCTCATAGATAGCCATCGGTTCCTCCTGAATATCCTTCATCTCCTGCCGTTTCTTCAAGAACTTGTCATCCGTCCAGGAGAAACGGTCGATATCCGTTATCCGCGAGGCCGTCCCCGGCCGCAGTTCACAGTAATTGGCATACGGATCAGCCTTATACACTCCCCTGCCGTCCGCTGTTTCGATGTAGTATTTGTACAGATCATCTTCCTTTGCGCCCGGTACAAAGAGCTCATAGATTCCCATGGGCGCAAGTCGCTCCATCACGTTCGCATCCTCTCGCCAGCCGTTAAAGCTTCCGATGACGCTGACGCTCTTCGCATGAGGTGCCCAGACCGCAAAGTATACACCCTCCTTGCCGTCCTGTGTCGCAATATGTGCGCCCAGCTTTCGGTAGATGTCGTAGTGGGTTCCCTGACCGAACAGGTACATATCCAGATCTGAAAACTTTCCCATAATCACGCTCCTATACGTCAAAATCCTTTTCCCGGATCAGAATCAGTCCCTCTTCTGTGGTTCTTCTTCCGCCAAACAGCCTCCGCAGACCGCCTCTGCATGCGTGACAGATCGCCTCATCCATGATCTCCCGCACCTCTGTGAGCGTTGTCGCCTCATCCAGCTTCTGGATGTTGCTGATGCTGTTGTAAAGCGCCAGAATCCCCATATCCTCAATCTCGCAATGCTGCTCTCTGGCATAAGCCTTTGCAAACTCAACCAGCTCATCGTTGGTGAAGATCGGGATCCGCACCCGCTCTGTAAACTTCTTGGCAAATCCGGCATTCCGGCCCAAGACCTTCTCAATGCCCTCCTTGTCATCCTCCAGGATTACCATGAGTCCCTTGTGATCCTGATCCATCAGCCAGGAAAGCTTCTCCACGGACTCGCGGGATAAGTCTCCGGCCTTCTCAATAATCAGGAACCCGCCCTCTACTGCTTCAAACAGCTTCGCAGCATCCTTCTGGTTCAGGGAAACGGCGGAGATCTTTCCCACCTTGCCTCCGGTAACGCCGTTCATCTGCTGATACGCCTTGATAAAGTCTGTCGCCAGCACGGTCTTGCCGCTTCCTTTTTCTCCCATGATCGCCAGATTCCCGGCGGCGGAAGTATCCTTGTCATACTTGCGCTGATGCGCGCCCTCCAGAGCCTGGCACAACTGCTGCTCCATGCCGCTGATCAGGGTAAAATACGTAAAAATCTTCTTCTGCTTCTCATTAAACTTCGTCAGCGGAGCATCCGGTTCCCCGGTATCCTCCAGCGTGACCTCCTGCCTCAGCATCTGCTCTTCCCGGTTCTGGCGGTTCCGACGCTCCTGCTCCTGACGTTCCAAGAGCTGCTGCATGATCCGCTGCTGTTCTAAGGCTTCATCGTCCTGATCCGCCGCTTCTGCTTTGGCCGCCTCCGCTTCGGTCTCCTCTGCTCCCGCAGTCTCCTCTGATTCGGCCTTCGCTGCTTCAGTCTCCTCTGCTCCCGCAGTCTCCTCTACGGTAGCTGCCTCAGAATCCACTTCCGCTTCCGTCTCTATATCCAATTTTTCTTCCATTGCACTCGCATTTCCTTCCTCTGTACCGGTATTGCCGGGCACAGCTTCTGTGTGATCCGACGGTTCCTCCGTCAGTTGCTCCATCAATTCTTCCGCTTCCTGAAGCGCCTTCGCCCTGGCCTCCTCCAGCCTGCGCTGTTCCGCTTCCGCGATGGCAGCTCTGGCTGCCTCCTTTGTTTTCTCCCATTCCGCCAGAATATCCTCAATGCTCATCTGTCCGGTAATCTGCGGTACCTTCTCCTGATCTTCCGGAACCTTAAGGCTGATCTGCCCGTCATATTCCTCAGACAGCGTACCATCCAGCTTGCTTTCCGGCACTGCCGGATGTAAGGTCTCCGCCACTCCTGCCATCCTCTTCATATTATGAAGCGTATTATTCACAGTGTCCTGCCGGGTGGCATTGGCAATCTGCTGCATTCCCTTGGCGAGCTCTTCCTGCAGATTTATGGAATTATAACCATCCTTAAAGCTGCGGTACTTCTCCTCCTGAGACTTATTCAGCGGCTGATACAGCATCTTCAGTTCCAGCGCCTTCTCCACATACTTGCCGTCCCCGAACCAGAGAACCAGCTCGTCGCAGAGTTCCACACACTTGTCCCCATTGCCGTTCTTGTGGTACAGATAAGCCAGCTCAAAGGTCCATTCCTCCGTAAATTCCCGTTCCTTAAACTCCTCCAGAATGGTGATGAGCTCCGTGAGCGCAGCTCCCTTAGCCTTAGCCAGTTCATACCGCAGGACATATTTCAGGTTGTCATGAGGCGCAATTTCCAGGAATTCTTCATAATACTCCTGGGCTTCCTCCAGATTCCCCATCTTGATAGCCACCATCGTCAGGCGGTATATGATATTGCGTCCCACCGGAGAACGGTCATACGCGGTCAGAAGCACCTCCCGGCTCTGTTCGAACTGCTTCGTCTGCTCATAGATCTCTCCGATCATGCAGAGGGTTGATGCACTTTTTACTTTTTTCCAGTTGATGGTGTCTGCAATCTTGGCGGCAGTCTTATAATCCTTTTCCTCCACCAGATTATGGATCTGTTCCAGCTTCAGTTTGTACTCATACTTATCCACGTATCTCACCTCGTACATTTTCTCTTCCGGCATAACATGCCTCTTCTCCGTATAAATCACCTTTAAGTTTATCACACATCCGCTATATCTGTCAAAACAGGCTTAACGCTTTTTCCGTTTTTTCCGTTTTTTATCCGCTCCGGACGGCTCTTCCTTCCTGGTATAATCCAGCAGATTGTCGGAGGGCTCCACCCGGACCACCTCCGTGTAGGCTGCTGTCTGCTGCGGCAGTCCTTTCTTCCGCAGGATATAAGCCACCAGCTTCTGTATCATATAATAGATGGTTGCAAACACCGGAACCCCAAGCAGCATGCCAAGGAAGCCAAATAATCCGCCGCCCACCAGTATGGCAAAAACTACCCAGAAGGAATTCAGACCTGTGGATTCTCCCAGGATCCTGGGGCCGATGATATTGCCGTCAAGCTGTTGCAGCACTATGATAAAGATGATAAAATACAGACCCTTGACGGGATCCGCCAGCATGATCAGCGCTGCGCTGGGAATCGCACCGATATATGGTCCAAAGAACGGAATGACATTGGTAACACCAACGATCACGCTCACCAGCACCGTATACGGCATCCGCAAAACAGTAAGTCCGATAAAGCAGAGTACTCCGATAATCGCCGAGTCCAGGATCTTTCCGGAAATAAACCCGCCGAAGATCTCGTTGCTCTTGCGAACCGTCTCCACCACCACATTGCCTTTGGCCGCCGGAAGCAGTGCATAAACCAGCTTCTTGGCCTGTCCCGTAAAGGTCTCCTTGCTCATCAGGACATATACCGAGATGATGATGCCGATGATCACATTGAGCAACACCTTCACCGCTGAGATCACACCGGTAGTAAGGGATGCCAGGATGTTTGTGGTCTGTGGCAGGAGATCTGTCTCCACCCAGTTTTCAACAAAATCCACGATCTTATTCAGCATCTGCTCCAGATAGCTGGGAAGCTCACTTTCCTCACCCACGTACTTCTGCAGCCACTTGCTGAATTCATCTACCTGGTCCGGAAGCTGTACCACCAGTCCGCGGATGCTGCTGTACAGCTCCGGGATTACCATATTCAGCAGAACGCTGAGGATGATCAGCACAAAAAGGATCGCTCCGAATATGCTCAAAAGCCTGCTCGTCTTTTTGGCTCTTGCCTCCGTCTTCATATGCGCAGTCAGAAACCGCAGCAGATACTTCTCCTCCCAGCGCACCACCGGGTTGATCAGGTATGCGATGACGATTCCGATCAGGATCGGCTGAAGGATGCCCATCAGGCTCTTCCAATAAGCACCAAGCCCCTGATATCGGTAGATCAGGAAAAATACAGCCATGCTCACCACGATCACAATAAACGCGGTAAGTCCTATCGCCAGGTATGGCCTGATATTCCAGTTAGCCTTCCGCTGCGCCTCCGCCTGCCGGATCCTTTCCTTCTGCGCCTCTGCCTGCTGCTCAGACGCTTGCCGGGCGTTTTCCTTCTGTGCCTCTGCCTGCTGCTCAGACATCTCCCGGACGCTTTCCTTTTGTTCTTCCGCCTGCCGGATCTCTTCCTCCTGCGTCTTCTCCTGTCCGGTCTGCGTATTCTCCTGTCCGGTCTGCGTCTTCTCTAATATGTCCTTCAATGAAATTCCCCCTTTTGTTATCCCCGATAATAGTTGATCAGACATCCTTTCAGGATGATCGTTCTCTCATCCTCCGTAAGCTCTCCCATCTGAAGTTCAAATGGCTTCAGCACTCCGTCCCGCACCACATAAGCCGGTATCTGCGTCTTCTGCTCCGATACCGCCTGCCGGATATCCGGCACGAAGAGGTAGTCTCCGTTGGCAAAGGGCAGTTCACCGCGGGGAATGATAAACGGAAGCATCCCCCAGTTGATGAGGTTGGAGCGATAGCGCTTGGTGGCATATTCCTTGGCAATATTGGCCCAGCCGCCCAGCACCTTCTGGCAGGAGGCTGCCTGCTCTCTGGCAGATCCGTCTCCCGGCTTCACCGCGAAGATCGTGCTTCCGACACCCAGATTGCCCTCTCCCGCCTCCGGGAACCGGGTATGAACCGCTTCCATCACCGACTTCAGCTCCGGCAGAGCCTCCAGCGGGCAGGTTCCGGCCTCGATGGCCTTCTGTGCCTTCTGTACCTCCTTAGCCCGGCCCACATATGCCGGATCCTTCCTGGACAGGGCGAATTCCGCCAGTCCCAGAGGATTGGAACGGTAGGACGAGGTCTCACCGGAGGGAATCAGTTCATCCGTAGTGGTGACCGGATCATGGATCTCGGAAACCACCTTCAGCACCAGATTCTCCGGCAGCGGGCTCATAGCCGGCCAGTCCTTGATGTTGGGACCGAACTTGATCTCCTGGGTCGGATCGGCCACGCCCTTGCTGTCAAAGACGCGGTTCTCATAGATCCTCTTGTCAAAGAAATATCTGGGATTCGTGAAAACAGTATCCATATCGGTGGCTGCGGTGAGATATCCCTTGTTGGCCGCGGTAGCCGCAATGGAACGGGCATCCATCAGCGCCACGGAAGCGATCTGTCCATTCTGCAGCTTCGAGCCCTCCCGGTTGGGGAAGTTTCTGGTGGAATGACGGATGGAGAAGCCATTGTTGCTTGGGGTATCTCCTGCGCCGAAGCAGGGACCGCAGAAAGCAGTCTTCACGATTGCTCCAGTCTCCATCAGCGCTGCTACGGAACCATTCTTCACCAACTCCATATAGATGGGCGTGCTGGCCGGATAGACGCTTAGTGCGAACTCATCCGGTCCGATACTCTTACCCTTCAATATATCCGCCGCTGCGCATATATTCTCAAATCCGCCGCCGGCACAGCCTGCAATGATTCCCTGATCCACATACAGCCTACCGCCGCGCACCTTATCCTTCAGCGTGAAGTCCACCGCGCCGTCCAGGCTCACCAGTGCCTTCTTCTCACAGTCATCCAGAATATCCATAAGGTTCGCATTTAACTCCTCAATGGTATACGTGTTGCTGGGGTGGAAGGGCATGGCGATCATTGGCTTGATCGCGCTAAGATCGATCTCGATCATTCCATCGTAGTACGCGACCTCACCCGGCTGCAACTCCTTGTAATCCTCTGCTCTTCCATGGATCTCATAGAAATCCCGGATGGCGTCGTCCGTGCTCCAGATGGAGGACAGGCAGGTGGTCTCCGTAGTCATGACATCGATACCGATTCTGAAATCCGCGCTTAACCCCGCGACTCCGGGTCCTACAAACTCCATCACTTTATTGTTTACATAACCACGTTCAAACACTTCACCGATAATGGCAAGCGCCACGTCCTGAGGCCCTACGCCGATCTGCGGCTTCCCAGTGAGGTATACGCCAACAACCCCCGGCATGTTGATGTCATAGGTTTTCTTTAAGAGCTGCTTCACCAGCTCCGGTCCGCCTTCGCCTATAGCCATGGTTCCCAGTGCGCCATAGCGCGTATGGGAATCGGAGCCCAGGATCATGGCTCCCCCTTCCGCCAACATCTCCCGCGCATACTGGTGGATGACCGCCTGATGAGGCGGAACATAGACCCCGCCGTACCGCTTGGCACAGGTAAGTCCAAACATATGGTCATCCTCATTGATTGTGCCGCCCACTGCGCATAGGCTGTTGTGGCAATTCGTCAGCACATAGGGAACCGGAAAACGCTCCAGTCCCGATGCCCTGGCCGTCTGTATGATCCCCACGAAGGTAATATCATGGGATGTCAGCTTGTCGAACCGGATCTTCAGCTTGTCCATATTCCCGGACGTATTATGTGCCTTCAAGATCCCATACGCGATGGTATTCTTCGCCGCTTCCTCTCTGGAAACTGTCTTCCCGGCTTTCGCCCGGAGGGCACTATCCGCACCCGGAATATCCTCAATCAGCTCATTGCCATGTATCAGATAAACACCGTTCTCATATAATTTCATGTTCTGTCCTCCTGGTCTGCTATTATTTTCTGTATAATATTTTAGTATACCATCTCGACTAACGTCTCGATGGAGATACTCGTCAAATGTCTGTGCATGCAAGCATGACCGCCATTTTCCTCGTTATTATACCATAGTAACGTCAAAAAGCAAGCCGTTACGGCCTGCTTTTTTCCTCAGTTCCACTTTTTTCTTCATCCTTTGCCAAGGGGAAGGTCACTGTCACCTTGAACAGATCTCCATCCAGGTAGATATTGAAGGTTCCTCCCATGAGCGTTGTCAGGTTCTGGGCGATGGACAACCCAAGGCCGCTGCCTTCCGTGCTCCGGGAGACATCGCCGCGGATGAACCGCTCTGTCAGCTCGCTGGCGTCGATGTTCAGCGCCTGCTCCGAAATATTCTTGATGGAAAATGCCACCTGGGAGCCTGTCACCTCCATGTCCACATAGACCCTGGTATTCTCCATGGCATACTTTGCAACGTTGTTGTAGAGATTATCGATTACACGCCAGATTCTCCGGCCGTCCGCCATGATCACCACCGGCTCCTTGGGAAGCTTGGTAACGGCGGTCAGACCCCTGGCCTCAAACCGTTCATTGAATTCCCCGGCTGTCTGATAGACCAGCTCTACTAAGTCCAAGCGACTCATCTGAAGCGTAATATTGCCGGAGCTGATCTTGGAAGCCTCCACCAGATCCTCCGTCAGCTGCTTTAAGCGCTGGGACTTTGCATCCAGCACACGAATATATCCCTTGGCCCGCTCATTCTCCAGATGCTCCCGCTTCAGCAGATCCACATAATTGATGATCGACGTAAGCGGCGTCTTGATATCGTGAGATACATTGGTAATGAGATCCGCCTTCAGCCGTTCATTCTTCATACTGCCATCCACCGCATGATAGAGGCCCTCACTGATGGTGTTGATGGCTTCTCCCATGGCTTTATTGTCACCCTTTAGCTCTTCCGTGTCAATCTCGTATTCCAAATCACCGCCGGAAATGCGCTTGATACTGTCCATGATCACATTCCGCTGCACACCCTCCCGTAGGAAGAGCAGAGCCTCCGCCCCGCACAGCAGCAGATATGCCAGTAACACGACCACGACCACCCACGGCCTATCATTCCAGGTAAGCGCGATTGCCGCCATAAACAAAGTCAGAACCACATGCCCGGCAAACGCCAGCAGAATCCGTGCGGATGGCTTCCAGTTGCGGACCACCTTCTGAATCCCGCTTCCGATCCAGAACAGGAGACTTCCGCTCCACATAATGCCTGCCTTAATCCTGCGGACAAAGCTCATATAGAAGATCATAAACAGACCCACCAGCGTAAATGTCAGGCCGCCGGCCATGATCATCATGCCTGCCATATCACTGTCCCGGAACATATCCGACAACGCACGGAATATCACTACCGCCCCGGCGCAGACAGCCACAAAGCCAACCATCATCAGTTCTGTTTTAATCTTGTCAAACCAGTTCAGGCGAACCTTGGGATCCTCCGAGTTACGCCCGGCTGCCAGGCTCAGGTAGACAAAGCATAGGAAACAGCCGAGAACACTGATCACGCAGAACACAAGGCTGGCAGTACCCCAGGGCTGTAGCAGGCTGTAGTCCTGCTTTCCCTCATAGAAAGCGTCTTCATGGGGAAATGTCGTATCAACGCCAATGAAAATGACGCTGTTTTGCCCGCCGTTTCTGACATCCAGAACATTATAAAAGGCATCCTCCATCCCGCCCACATTTGTATTCAGAACAATGTTATTCTTATTGTAGTAGAAATAGCTTCCCAATTCTTTGCCGTAATCCGTAAGGTTATCCCGGCTCTCCGCTTCCGGCATATTCGTATAATACCGATTCTGATTCTCCACATAGATCCAATACTGCAGATTCGAACCGCCCCTTTGGTACTTGTTTACCAGTTGTCGGTAATTGTTGATCTCCGTGCCGATATTCTCCAGCGTATATATCAGGCTGTCATAGGCATCCGTCATCTCCTGCAGGGTGATATGTTCACTTAGAAATTCCTTCTGGATCGTGGTTTCATCCACCGTCATGTACTTCTCCTGCGGAACGGTAACGCGCTCCTCGCGAACCGTATTCACCAGATCAAGCTCTGTCAGAACCGCTGCCAGCTCCTCCCGCCCCAGGTCGAACAGCTTTCCGTCGCGAATCTTCTGGATGATCTCATCCATCTGCGCTGCATCCGAGGATGTGGCGGTCGAACTTCCGGCATTATCTTCCCCGCCATCTGTTTCGTCTTGTGCGGCATTGTCTTTCATATCTTGGGAAGAGTCTGGGATATCTGCATACACTGTCTGATTGAGTGGGTTACCATTGACCGTCAGATAGTTATCCCAATTATAGGAGCCACCGTAGAAATACTGGACATTGGCTATCACCAGCTGCTGCAAGGAGGGATCCATGTCCTTCACCTTCTGCACCACGGTATCGGACTCCTTGACCGTGGAGCCGTCAATATATACCTTCTGCTGCTGATGGATCGTCCCATCCTGTGTGAGATACAGGCTGCTCTCCACCACTTGTTCTACCAGCACCAGATTCTTTGACCAATTCTCCAGATCGATGAGATAATAGCGAAACAGATCACTGTTCTTTATCGGTATCCGGTTGTTGGCCGTCAACGCCTCCTGATTCCGATAGGCCATGACATTCACAGTCTTCTCCGGATTGTAGGCGCCGTCTGTCTCAAACCGTTCCTGATACTCGATATAATCCAACACTTCCGTCACAGACTTTAAGAAAAGATTCTCATAATAGCCGGAATCCGTGAAGCTCTTGCTCTTCAGCGAACCGATATCCAGCATACTCTTACCCATCAGTGTGGATACCAATATGATACATATGACAAGCAGTACCGAAAACAATTCTTCCAGCAGTACCACAGCCGCCTTCATCCCGGCGGAATATCGGATCTTTCTCATGCTCTGTCCTTTCCCGCTGAATTGCAGGAAAATGGCTGCAATCAGCTTTTTTCTATCTTATAGCCAACGCCCCATACCACCTTCAGGTATCTGGGCTCCTTGGGATTGATCTCTATCTTCTCACGGATATGCCGGATATGCACCGCCACCGTGTTGTCCGCACCGATGGCATCCTCATTCCAGATATTTTCATAGATCTGATTGATGGAAAATACCTTTCCCTGATTTCTAACCAGCAGCAGGAGGATATTGTACTCGATAGGAGTCAGCTTCACCGGATCTCCGTCTACCGTCACTTCCTTCAGGTCGTCGTTGATAACCAGCTCTCCCACCTGATAGACCCTCTGGTTGGTCTCCGCCGCATTCCCCAACTGGGTGTACCGACGTATTTGGGACTTCACCCGCGCCACCAGCTCCAGTGGGTTGAAGGGCTTGGTTACGTAATCATCTGCGCCCACATTGAGACCCAGGATCTTATCGGCGTCCTCAGACTTAGCCGACAAAATGATAATGGGGATACTGCTGTTCTCCCGGATCTTCAAGGTCGCGCGGATCCCGTCCAGCCTTGGCATCATAATATCAATGATCAGCAGATGCACCTCGTTATTCTTAAGGACTTCCAGAGCCTGCTCTCCATCGTAAGCCTTCAGTATATTGTAGCCTTCCTGCTGGAGATAGATCTCTATGGCATCCACGATCTCCTTGTCATCATCACATACTAAAATATTCTTCATATCACACACTCCATTTTTGATTATAAGCGGCGTTTTTTAAGTTCTGAAATGGTATTTTCTTAAGAATTATTAAATGTCAAAAAATATACCGTCCTTTTATGGCTGTGACTTCTTGCCGAAGGGCAAGTGCCATTCCTTGGGGGAGGCTTCCTTCTTCTTTGCAGCTTCCTTGCGCTTAAAATACTCCGAATCCGTATTCACCACAACCTCCGGTGCCGCTGCAGCCGGCTTGGTATCCGCCTGTCCGGGATCCTCCTGCCTGGCTTCCGCCTGCTTCCTGCGTTCGAAGTAAGAGGCATTCACCTTGATCTCCGGCTTGCCCTTCATGCTATAATGCTTCGCCTCATTCTGGATCTTCTTTTCCTGCTCTCCGGTCTTCTTTTCCTTCTCCAGCTTCTCCCGCTCCCGGTTGCACTCCTCGATCATTGTGATATATTTATTGGAATCCTTGAAGTCCTGGAGCTGCTCCCGAAGCTCCATCTGATCCTCGCGAACCCTCCGCTGTTCCTTCTCGATGTTCTCCGTCACCTGAGACCAGATTCTCCGGCTGGCAGCCAGGGCGTCCGTCATCAGTCGCTGGATCCCAGCCAGCGCCTCATCTGTGTAGATCAAAGAGGCCGCGTACACATCATCCGCCTGGCTGGTCACCCGCGCGATCATCTCCTCGCCCTTCTTCTCACTCCTGCGCTGCGCCAGTTCCCTGGCCTGGCTGGTCAGCTCATACTCTTCCATCATATCATTCACGATCACGTTTAGCTGCTCCAATACGGAAAAGACCTCATCCCGGTCCACCAGCACCTTGCCCGGCTTCTCAGGAAGTGTCTCCCCTTCCGCCAGCACTACGTGTATCTGCTTCAAAATCCGTTCCATCTTATCCTGCGTGCTCATTGCCCGAACTCCTCGATTCTTATCAGTTATCTATAGTGTAGCAGATTTTAAGGATGGCTGCAAGAAAATATCCTTGAAAACATATACAAAGAGACGCTCACCTATAAATCATCTCCTTTTATAGTTAAGCGTCCCTTCATATCATTATCGTTTCAGTTGGCTTTTTCGTCTTATAATAAAGACACAAGCACCGATTACTGCCACAAACAGACATCCTGCCAGATAAGGAAGCCATGTCATAAGTTCTCCTGTAAAAGGAGAAGCATCACGACTGCCACCAACAATCTGTCCACCCTTCAATCCAGTGTTCAGAATCGTCTGTGACCAATTTTCAGTCCAACCATAGCGCGCATAATTAAATGGTTTTACGAGCTCCGGTGTAGAGCGAACAGTCAATGCAGCACCTTCTGTCTCACAGTATGCAGCAAAATATCTTCCAAGTTCATCCGCACAGTCTATCAACATAAAATATTCTTCCTGCAACAATCTTCCGTTGAACCAGAAGCCTACCTTCAGATCATCCTCCAGACCATCTCCATCTGCATCAAGAACCTCTGTACTGACCATCAGGTTCAGCCACTCATCTGTCAACACTGCCTTCGCCTGTCCGGAACGGAATTCCAGAAAGCTGTGTTTCTCATCTCCAACCCAGCCAATCTTCCATTTACCATTTGCCCGCATAGTAAGCCTGAGTCCAAACCATGGGTTATTCTTGCCACCAATCATGACAGAGATACCCTCTCCGCGAGTAGCATAAATATCACCACAGATAATGGTTTCATCCAGACTATCCACTCCGTCTAATCTGCCGAGCATGGTAAGCTGTGTCGAGTCACCGTACGCATAGATGCCATCATTGATTCCGAAATCCGAAAATGTAATCTTCTTGAAGTTTTCATTCGGTTTCTCACAGACCAATTCTGCTCCTTTGTAAGACTTCACAGAGACAAATGAATTCTCTGTCTCACAGAAGATGCCCATGTAGTTGCCGATATATTCTGCAAATCCATCTAGATACAGATAGCTATTGGCATAGATGCAATCGTTGAACCAAAGTCCCAATTTAACATCATCCTTGAC